>CAXMLU010000629.1:0-3953 GCA_964194255.1 uncultured bacterium | reverse complement strand
CGACGAACATCCTGTTCATCTGCGGCGGTGCGTTCGCCGGGTTGGACAAGATCATCGAGAGCCGGATCGGCCGGCAGGGGATCGGGTTCCGGGCCGAGATCCGGCGCCAAGGCGAGAGGGACGAGGGGGAGTTGCTGGGCAAGGTTCTTCCTGAGGACCTGCTCAAGTTCGGGCTCATCCCGGAGTTCGTCGGCCGGCTCCCCGTGATCGGCGCCGTGTCGAACCTGGACAAGACGGCGCTGGTCCGCATCCTGGTCGAGCCCAAGAACGCGCTGGTCAAGCAGTATCGCCGCGTGTTCGAGTTGGACAACGTCGAGCTGGAGTTCAGTGACGACGCGTTGGACGCCGTATCGGAGCAGGCCCTCTTGCGCGGCACGGGCGCCCGCGGGCTGCGGGCCATCCTCGAGGAGGTCCTGCTGGAGGTCATGTACGACCTGCCCAGTCGGACCGACATCGGCAAGTGCGTGATCGACCGCTCGGTCGTCCTCGACCGCGTGAATCCCACCCTCGTGCCTCGAACCGATGGGGGCGAGAAACAAGATCGCCCGCGCCGCGCCGCGTCCTAGTCGAAATAGCCGGGAGTGGCCGCCGAGTTCCGCATCGTCTCCAGCCCGGTCCGGCTGACTCCGCCGCTACGGCTCGCCACGCTGGCCACCGTGGTGACGGCGGACGTTCTCGCCCGGCGGGCGCGTGGCGTCGGCCAGCATGTCGAGAGTGTGGCCGGGAGCCAGGCCGGTTCGCTGTCCAGTCAATACGCCCTGGAGCGGGAGCTGGCCCGAGAGGGTCACGATCGGACGACCATCGGGCGGGAGGCGTTCGTGGAGCGGGTCCACCAGCTGGAAGCCGACGCCCGGCAACGGGCCGGCGCCCTGCTCGCCGGACTCGGTGTGGACGCCGACCTTGACGCCGGCGCCATCGACTCGGCGGCGGCCACGCTGGCGGCGCGCACCGCCTTCGTCTGTCTTTACGAGGAAGGTCGCCTGCAACGAGCGGAGCGGGTGGTGGGCACGTGCCCGCGCTGCGAAGCGGTGATCGACGCGGCCGATGGAGAGCCGGGGCAGGTCGAGGCGACCCGGCTCCGGCTCCGCCTGCCCCTCGCGGGTGACGGGGATAGTTGGTTGGAGGTGGCCGTCGTCGCCCCGGAGTTGCTGTTTGGCGCCGTCGCCGTCGCAGTCCCGGAGGGCAGCCCGTGGGCGGGCCGAGACGTCGTGCTACCCCTCGTGAACCGAACCGTACCGGTGCTGGTGGCGCCGGACGCCGAGGAGGCCGAACTGGTCGTCCCGGCCCACGATTCCGGGGACCTGGAGTCGGTCCGCCATCTGGGCCTGCCGGTGGTCGAGGTCTTCGGCTGGGACGGAGTGGTAGTCGCCGAAGGCGCCCTGGCGGGCTTGACCCGCTATGCGGCAAGGGAGGCAGCCACCAAGCTGCTCGACGATGAAGAGGTGTTGGTCGGAACCGAACCCGCGCTTGAGGCCGTCACCCGGTGTCGTTGGTGCGGCACCGTCGTCGTCCCCAGAGTCGGCCGCCACTGGTTCCTCGATGTGGCCGATCTCGAGGTGGCGGCGGCCGATCGGATCCGGGAGGGCGACGTCACATTCTCCAATCCGGCCGACCGCGAGGCACTGCTGGCCAGGGCCGGCGTCGGCCGCGAGTGGTGCCTGTCCCGGCAGGTTTGGGCCGGTCAGCCCGTTCCCGTGTCGATATGCCAGGACTGCGGGAAGGTGGCGGTGTCGGTTGATGTGCCCGAGTCCTGCGGAACGTGCATGGGGACCGTCGTGGCCGACGACAGCGTCCTCGACGCCAGGTTCGTGGGGATGGCGTGGCTGTTGTCCACCCTCGGCTGGCCGGCCCGAGGAGCCGCCGCCATCGGTGGGGCCACCACCCTCCTGGTGGCCCCCAGCGGGGTCGTGCGCTGGGCGCTGCCGATGGCGGCGATCGGACTCCGGCTGACCGGTTCGGTGCCCTTCGCCCATCTCGCCGTTCACCAACTGACCACACCGGTGGATGATCGTGACCCGGATCTGTCCCCTGCCCTCGAGGCACTCATCAGCGCGGAAGACTGCAGGGTCTCTCGCGTGTCCCTCGTGACTGGTGATCTCGACTTCGAGTCTGCCCGGCGTTTCGTCGACGCAGTTGACGCGCTGCCGAGCCAGCCGGATGGCGAGATTCCGCCCGACCTGAGCGCGCTCCGGACTGCCGTCGACGCCGCGTACGAGGCCGGCGCCCCGGATCTGGCCGTCGCCCTCGTCGCCGGTGCCCTCGCCGACGGGGTCCCGCCGGGAGCAACCAGCAGCATCAGGGAGATGATCGCGCCCGTGTTCGGCGGAGACCAATCGTGAGCCCGCAAAGAGAACCGCGCCCCGCCGGCGGCAGCCCCCGGTCTCGCCGCATGGAGTTGGGCGACGCGCTGGAGTGGCTCGACCGCCATCAGAACCTTGAACGCATGCTGGCCGACCACCGTCTGGCCGTCCCCACCCTCGACCGGATGCGGCGGCTCATGGATGTCATGGCCGAGCCCCAGCGCCAGTACCCGGTGCTCCATGTCACCGGTACCAACGGGAAGACCTCGACGGCCCGGTTCCTGACCGCTCTGCTGATGGCCAAGGGCCTGACCGTCGGGACCTTCACGAGCCCTCATCTGGAGCGGCTGAACGAGCGGGTGGCCGTCAACGGCGAACCCATCCCTGATGCCGACCTTGCCGATCAGCTGTCCTCACTGGCCGATTTTGAGCAGCTTGTCGGTGACGAGATCCGGCTGACCTGGTTCGAGATCCTGACCGCCGCCGCCTACCGCTGGTTCGCGGACGTGCCCGTTCACGCCGCCGTCATCGAGGTCGGACTCGGCGGTCGATGGGACGCCACCAATGTCGCTGACGGGGAGGTGGCGGTGGTGACCAACGTGGGCCTCGATCATGTCGAGTTCCTCGGACCCACGCGATCGCACATCGCCGCCGAGAAGGCCGGCATCGTCAAACCTGATTCGACGCTCGTGCTCGGCGAGACCGATCCGACATTGGTCTCGATCTTTCGCGACGAAGGGGCGGCGGCGGTGTGGGAGCGGGGCCGCGATTTCGCCTGCGAGTCAAATGAACGAGCCGTCGGCGGCCGTCTTCTCACCCTGCGGACACCGGCGGCAACGTTCGCCGACGTCTACCTCGATGTGCATGGCGCCCACCAGGGCGACAACTTTGCGTGCGCCCTCGCCGCCGCGGAAGCGTTCTTTGGCGCGCCTGTGGATCCGGATCTGGTGGCGGAGGCGGCGGCCACCGCCCGCTCGCCGGGACGGCTCGAGGTCGTCGGCCGCCGGCCGCTGATCATCCTCGATGGGGTGAAGAATCCCGACGGAGCCCGGGCGGCGGCGACCACCCTCAACGACGAGTTCGAGGGGACGGCCTCACGCCTCCTGGTCGTCGGGATGCTGCGGGGTCGAGAACCAGACGAGCTCCTCGCCTCGCTGGACGCCGAGCGGGCTCGCGTCATCATCACCTGCCTGGCGCCTTCGCCCCGAGCGGTGCCGGCTGAAGACCTGGCGGCGGCCGCCCGCCGGGTTGCGCCTCACGCGGAGGTGGTGGTGGCCGAATCGGTCGCTACGGCCGTGGCCATCGCCGTGGACCGGGCCGGCGAGGACGACCTGGTGCTGGTCACCGGCTCGCTCTACGTCGTCGGCGCCGCCCGAGCCGCCCTCGTGGAGTGATCCCCGGCCCGTGGGCTACCCTCCTGCCCTCATGGACCGCACCCTCGTCATCTGCAAACCCGACGCCGTAGAGCGTCGGTTGGTCGGCGAGATCATCGGCCGCCTCGAACGCAAGGGATTGCGGCTGGTTGCGGCCGAATTGCGCACTATTGTCGCCGAGACCGCCGGCTGCCACTACGCGGAGCACAAGGGCAAGCCGTTCTATGACGACCTGGTGGCGTTCATCACCCGGGGGCCGGTGCTACTCATGGTCGTGGAG
>CAXMLU010000628.1:0-4386 GCA_964194255.1 uncultured bacterium | reverse complement strand
GCCCTCGAGCAGTCCTACTTCCCGTTCGAGCCCTTCCCCGATCTGCTGTCCCAGCGCCTGACGGGTTCGCTCTACGGGCTCCTCGAGCGGGTCTACGGGCTACGGCCGGCCCACGCCGTCGAGGCGCTGGAGCCGGTCATCGCCCGGCCGCACGAGGCGGTGCTCTTACGGACCGAGGTCTCGACGCCGCTGATGTTGATCGAGCGGACGGCCTTCACCAACGCCGGCCTACCCGTGGAGTTCGCTCGGGACCTGTTCCGACCCGATCGGATAAGGATCTGGCTCCGTACGGGGATCGGCCCGGCTCTGACCGTCGAGCCCCGCCTCGCGGCGAACGCCCGGTAGGGTGGACGGGACAGGTCGCTCACGCCGCGCCCGATCGCTCAGCGGACGATCAGCACAGCCCGGTCTGCGAGGTGTACGACCTTGTAGGCGTTGCTGCCGAGCACCACGGCGGTGAGCGGTGCTCATCCCGGTCGGTCTCGGATCGGCAGATTTGCGGTGCTTGTGCGCCAACCCGGGCAGGCTGCCTGCACCTTGCGGTCCGGTCCTACGTTGATGAGCTCGACGACGTCGCCTCGGGGGCTAGCTCGATGGTGTGCGTCGGCCCGGTGAACCAGTTCTTCACCGACGCGTGCCAGTACACCCAGAGGCCTAGCATGGCGGCGGGCACGACCAGGATGGTGTAGTTGACGTACCGCCAGCCGAACCCGTTGTACCACGGTGCGCCCAGGTTCGATGTGGGCATGAACGCGACGACCGTGACAAGCGCGACGTCGAAAAGGGCGAACCATGCCAGAACCTTGTACTTCGGTCCGAGGTTCCACTCGCCGGCAACGAAGGTGCTCCCCATTCGCAAGCGCTGCCAGATCGGGATGGAGAAGCACCAGTAGAGGCCGATGACGCCGATGGACACCACCGCGTAGAACGCGACGGGGGTGGGAGCGCCGTTGACGTTGACCTTGAGGAGGGCGGGCAGGGTGATCAACGCCGAGACCACAGCTGTCAAGATCACGCCGTAGAGCGGGACGCCCTTCGACGTGAGGCGCCTCCAGAGCTGGTGACCGGGGACGGCGCGGTCACGGCTGAAGGCGAAGAGCATCCGGGTGGTGCTGGTCATGCACGCCACCGTGCAGAACAGCTGCCCGGCCGTGGCGATCAACAGCACGATCCCGCCCCACTTCTGCGTAAGGGCCTGAGCGAAGATCACCGAGACCCCGCCTCCGCCGGCGGTCACCTTGCCCTGATCCTGGACCGCAAAGAGGAACGCCAGGAGCAGGATCCACCCGCCGATGGCCGAGTAGAAGATCGATTGCCACATGCCCCGCGCCGCCCCGTTGGCCGCCTGCTTGGTCTCCTCGGACAGGTGCGCGGACGCGTCGTAGCCGGTGATCGTGTACTGGGTGAGGAGCGCGGAGAGGGGCAGGACGACGATGATGAACCCGAAGCCGCCCGTCTTCCCGCCGAAGAAGCCGGTGTTGTTAACCGTGTGGGTGAACACCGACGAGACACTCGCGTGGTGGTGCGGGAGGAAGATCAGGATCAGGACCACGGCGGCCGCGCCGAACACGTGCCACCACACGCTGACGTTGTTGATGATCGCCAGAAGGTGGCTCGAAAAGATGTTGACCAGCGACGCCAAGACGAGGATCACCAGGAAGTACAGAAAGATCGTGTTCAGGTGACCCGAGTGGTAACTCGTGGAGAAGAAGCCGAGCGTAAGGTCGAAGAACAGGGCGCACCCGTAGGCGACGGAGGCGGTGATGGCGACGAGGCCGATGAGATTCAACCAACCGGTGTAGTAGCCGGCTTTGACGCCGCCGAGCTTCGAAGCCCACCAGTAGATCCCCCCAGAGGTCGGGTAGGCAGAAACCAGCTCGGCCATGACCAACCCAATGCACAGGATGAGCGCGGCGAGGATCGGCCATCCCCAGGCGATGGCCGCGGGTCCTCCACCGTTCCAGCCGCTGCTGAAGCTCGTGAAGCACCCGGCCAGGATCGAGATGATCGAGAACGAGATGGCGAAGTTGGAGAATCCGGACCAGGAGCGGTGCAGCTCCTGCTTATAGCCGAGCTCGGCGAGCCGTCGCTCGTCCTCGTTCAGAGTTGAGACGTCGACCACCTGACGCTCAGGGGCAATAGACACTCTCGTCCTCCTCTGGTGTTCACGGGTAACCCGCGACCGCGACCCCCCGCGACGGGCCAGACGGTAGCACCCGCAAATCTGAAATGTCTAGACCCCATCAGGCAGCAATTGTCTAGCGAATCATGGACTCCGGAGCGCGTCCCCAACCGGAGGGTGGCAGCATCGTCGGATCCGACATAACAGTGGCCGGCCCAGACCGACCGCGGTCATCTACGAGGAGGGCGGGACGTGACGATCCTGTCGATCGACCAGGGCACGTCGGCAACCAAGGCACTGGTCGTGGCCGACGACGGCGCCGTCCTCGCCGAGGCCGAGGCCGCCGTCACCCCTCGCCCGACACCCGACGGGGGGATCGAACAGGACCCCGAGCAGCTGTGGGCCTCCGTGCTCGAAGCCGGTCGTCGGGCCGTCGCCTCCGCCGACGTTGCGATCTCGGCGGTCGGCTTCGCCAACCAGGGGGAGACGGTCCTGGCCTGGGACCGCCGCACGGGCGCCGCGCTCGGCCCCGCGTTGTCCTGGCAGGACCGCCGCGCTGCGGACGTGTGCGCCGAGCTGGCGTCCGCAGCCGCCGAGCTCACGGCGCTCACGGGACTCCCCCTCGACCCCTATTTCGCCGCGCCAAAGATGACCTGGCTGCGTCGACGGGTCGGCCACGCCGGCGTCATCACGACGACCGACAGCTGGCTGCTCCACCGCCTCACCGGGGCCTACGTCACCGACGTCACGACCGCGTCGCGGACGCTGCTGCTCGACCTCGACCGCCGCGCCTGGTCCGAGACCGCCTGCGCCGCCTTCGGGTTCGACGCCGCGGAGCTCCCCCGCGTCGTCTCGTGCGCCGAGGTCATCGGCGAGACCGATGAGTTCGGCGCCACGACAATGGTGAGCGGTCTTGCCGTCGACCAGCAGGCCGCGCTCGTGGGCGAGCGCTGTCTTGAGCTCGGCGACGCGAAGTGCACCTACGGCACCGGGGCGTTCCTGCTGGCCAACGCCGGCCCGCACGCGCCACGCTCGAGCGGTGGCCTCGCCGCATCGGTCGCCTGGGAGGCGGCCGGAGCGGTCGCCTACTGCCTCGACGGGCAGGTCTACACCGCAGGGGAGGCGCTGGCCTGGTTGCGACGTTGGGGCCTGCTGTCCCACGCCGGGGAGCTGGACCGGGTCGCCGGATCCGTCGCCGACACGGGTGGGGTGAACGTCGTTCCGGCCCTGTGCGGCCTGGGCGCCCCGTGGTGGCGGCCCGACGCACTGGCGACGATCAGCGGGATCGGGCTGAGCACCGAGCCGGCCCACGTGGTGCGGGCCACCGTCGAGGGGATCGCCGCCCAGGTTGCCCTCCTCGTGCGGGCGCTCGCCGCCGATCTCGGTCGACCGCTCGCCCGTCTCAAGGTGGACGGCGGGCTCATCCGGTCGTCGGTGATGGCGCAGATGCAGGCCGACCTGCTCCAGCTTCCCGTAGAGGTGGCGCCGTCCGCCCACGCCACCGCGCTCGGCCTCGCCGCCCTCGCCCGGCTGGGCTGCGGACTGGTGAGCTCCCTCGCTGACGCGATCGCGCCCACGACGCCCATCGCCGTCTACGAGCCCAAGGTCACCGCGGCCGATGCGGCCGAACGCCTGGACCGGTTTGAGGACGCGGTGGCGAGGATAATCGGGCCGAGCGCGACCCGATGACCGTGCACGACGTGGCGATCGTCGGCGCCGGCGTCGTCGGGTGCGCGCTCGCACGCGAGCTCGCCCGCTACCGGGTGTCGTGCGTGGTCGTGGACCGCGCCCACGACGTAGGAGCCGGCACGTCCAAGGCCAACACCGCCATCCTGCACACCGGGTTCGACACCGAGCCGGGGAGCCTCGAGTCAGCCCTCGTACGACGGGGTCACGAGCTGCTCGAAGCCTATGCCGGCCGGGCCGGGATCTCCCTCGAGCGCACCGGTGCGTTGCTCGTCGCGTGGGACGCGGCGCAGGCGGCCCAGCTCGACCCCATCCTCGACAAGGCCCGACGCAACGGGTACGGCGCCGCGTACCGCCTCGACGCTCACGAGTTGCGCCGTCGTGAGCCCCACCTCGGCCCGGGAGCCATCGCCGCCCTCGCCATCCCCGACGAATGGGTCATCTGCCCCTGGAGCACGACCATGGCCTACGCCATCGAAGCCCTGGGGGCAGGGTTCGAGTTCCGTCTCGGAACGACCGTCAACGCCGTCGCCGCAGGGGACGAGCACTGGACGCTCGCCACCAGCTCCGGCGCTGTC
>CAXMLU010000627.1:0-3595 GCA_964194255.1 uncultured bacterium | reverse complement strand
ACGACCTCGGCGGGCGAGCGGGCCAGGGTGGCGCCGGCTTTGGGGTCCGACGAAATGAGCAACGCGTGAGCGTCCGCCCTGGCCGCCACCGTCACGGTGAAGACCAGGGCGGCGCTCGCGGCGAGCAAACTCAGCTTCGAGCGTCTACGTGCTCGCCGCCGGAGCATCTAGGCCGCAGCGCGACGACGGCCGCTGACGCCGACGAAGACCCCGATGAGCAGAGCGACGATCCCGACGACCAGCCCAACGGTCCCCAGCGTGGTAGCCGTGCTGGCCGAGTTCTTGGCGGACTTGGCGCTGGCGGTCGCGGCCGTGCCCACCGAGCGCGCATTGTCCACTCGCGGCGTCAGCTGGCCGATGCTCGCGGACAGGGCACTGATGGTCGGGTTCTTGGCCGGAAACTCGACGGCGGTCGGGTCGGTGACCGGGTTAAAGGTCTTATCGCTGGACGTAAACTTCTCGTCGATCTTCTGGCTGTTGATGTCGCCGGCGAAGTGGAACGTGTAGTCGCCGGGACTGGTGGGGATGATCGAAGCCAGGTATTGGCCGTGTAACCCCAACCCGGTGTCGGGGTCGAACGCCCCCTTCATCGCGAGAGGGTCACTGGTCTGGGATCCGGTAGTGACCTGGACCTTCAGGCCGTTCGCGCCAATATCGTCGAGGGCAGTGCCCTTGGCGTCGTGGACGAACAGCTCGACAGAGTTCGTCTGGCCGACATAAGCCGGTTCGACTTCCCAGCCTACGGTTATCTGGTAGGCACCAACGGTGCGCAGCTCGTGGGCGAACGCGGGTGCGGCGGTCATGAAGCTGAAGGCGACGACCGTCATCGAGACAACGGTGGCGGCGGCCGCGGAGAAGCGAAATCGTGTCAAGAGAGTTCCTTTCCAGAGACAGAGCGATCTGGTCGCAGGAGGAAAGCACGTCGCGGCAACGGGACCGGCGAGTGCGGTGAGGCTCTCAGGCTGCGATCGACGCTGGCGGCGGCCGTTGCCACCGCTGGGAACTCCACCGCTCATGGGGAGTGAGAATCCGAGGCGCACGCGGCGCCGCCGGCGCCAAAGCGACCCGGGTCGCCCAAAGGCGGGCATGCACCCGCTCCTGTTGGGCGACCGCCTTCTCCAGACGTCGGCGGTGGCGGACCAGCCCCGACGCCGCCACCGCCAGCACGGCGGCCACCACCAAATGAACAGGAACCGCGGCCCAATGCGAACCGAGCACGGCTCCGACACCCGGGGCTCGCAAACCCGCAAGCCGAAACTCGACGTTCTCCTGTACCAGATACAAAGCGACCTGAGTGAATCCGAGCGGCACCCACAGACTGCCCGCCCGCGCCGCCCGGCCCGGGACCGGGGCGGCGCGGTAATCGCCGGCCTGGCCAAGCCTGCGCCCGCGGCGCAGCGCGTCAATAAGCCGTTCCAGACGCCCGGCCAGCAACATCACGCCGCGCAGCCAGACCATTCCACCCGCTACCGCCAACGCCACAAGAACCGCACCCACGGGCAACATGTAGAAGTGGACCGAACCGGTCATCGCGCTGAGGAGCCCGGCAGACCCCCTCACCCGGAAATACTCGAGCGCGTGGCCCAGCCAGGTGCCCAGAAACGCCAAAAGAACGAAGACCGACGCGCCAACGCTCCCGGCACGGCGTGACACGACGGATGACTCTCCGCGACCTGGGCTCAAACCCGTCGGGAACGGCGACACCGCACGCACGAGGCGCGAGGCTAGCCCCCCGATACGGTCTACACGAGGCGCGACATCTCCTATTGGCCCTGGCTCCGGATGGAATATGACCATCCGAGGACAGCGCGACGACGTAGCAGGGATCCCGGGTCAACGGCCCTCGTAGCCGACGCCCGACTCAAGGTCGCTCCCTGCCCGCGAGCGTCCCATAATTCGTCCCATAACCTCCGGCCAGCCCGGGTTGACGCCGGCCGACTGGGCGGACGAAGACCCAGGCCAGGGCCGTCCACCTAGAGTCTGGATCGCCCTCTGGACATCCCATAACGCTCTGCAAAGCCTTGGCCAAGAGTCCCGTGGCTTTTCAATTCCCGCTTGCGACAATCGGCGGTCCCCCGTCCGGTCCTGTCGGTGTGGTTGGCGAAGGTCCGTGGACGGCGAGCCGGACAGAACGGCGGCCGAGGATCAGCCAGCGACCGTGAGCACGCCGAGGACCTCATCAACCGCGATTCTCGTCTCGTCGTCGCTGTCCGGCCACAGGTGACCGTAGGTGTCCAACGTCTCCATCGCCGACTGGTGGCCGAGGCGCGTCTGCACGGCCTTGACCGAACAGCCGCGGTCGATCAGGAGTGATGCGTAGAAGTGCCTCAGATCATGGAAGGTGGCCCACCCCGGCAACCCGGCCTCGGTGGCGGCCCGGTGCCACATGTCGCCCACTGTGCTTCGTCTGAGCGGGTTGCTCAACGTGTTGGTGAACACCAGCCCGGCAGGACCGGGGGAGTAGCGCGCCAAGTGCGCTGCGAGCGTCGTGCCGACCACCTCAGGCATGGGCACAGTGCGGAACCCGGCCTTGCTCTTGGGCGGACCGAATTCCGGCACACCCGCGCGCACTGCGACGACCTGGCGATCGACCCGAACCTGGCGGCGGAGGAAGTCGACCCGGTCCACGGTGAGGCCGAAGCACTCGCCCTGCCGCAGCCCCATGCCGGCCGCGAACACGATCAACGCCCGATACCGCTCCGGTACTGCTTCGATCAACGCGGCGACCTCACTGACGCTCAACGGCATCACCTCCGTATCACCTCGCTTGGGCAGCGCGACGCGCACACATGGCGACGACGGGATCAACCGGTCGGCGACGGCCGCCTTGCAGATCGTCGACACCCACCGATAAACGACCTCGACCGAACCTGGCGCGAGCACCCCGCTGCGGTCCTTCACCCACGCCTGGATCTCGCTGCGCCGGATCGCGCCGATCGGGCGCCGTCCGAGCGTCGGGTAGGCGTGCACGCGCAGGTAGGTCTCGGCCTGGGCCGCGGTCGAAGGCCGGTGGATCTGCCCCACCCGCCACTTCTCGGCGTAGTCCTGGAACAGGATGCGACCGCCGTCGGGGTCCACGTACACCCCTCGGGCTAGCTCCCCGCCGATGCCGTCGAGGAACAGCTGCGCCTCCCGCTTGCGGGTGAAGTGCCGGGTCTTCTGCGGTCCGCCCGGGTACTCCCGCCACCTGGCCCGGTACTGCCCGTTGGACCTTCTGTCGATGCTCGCCATCTCGCCGCCAGACCCCTCGCCGAGGACCCATTTCGGTCCTCAAAAAGTCCTCAGTCCTCAGAAAGTCCTCAGCTTTTGAGGACTAAATCGATCACTCACGGTAACTGCCGGACAATGCCGGACAGCTAAAACCGCTGGTCAGATGCTATATTAGCGAGTTCACGCCGGGTGCTGACGGTGAGCCGGCCTGTAGGCGGGGTTCTGTCCGGCGCCCGGAGGCGCCTGGGTGGCCATCCATCTATGCGGTCTACCTGGGGAGATCGGCCGGGCCGGCCCTCCCACGTTTGACCTTGCTCCGGGTGGGGTTTGCCGAGCCGCCGGGTCACCCCGGTCGCTGGTGCGCTCTTACCGCACCGTTTCACCC
>CAXMLU010000626.1:0-5013 GCA_964194255.1 uncultured bacterium | reverse complement strand
GTGGACCAGCTATCGGGATCCCCTCAGCGTCATCGGCGCGCGTCGACCGGATCTCGACCCGGCTCGCATGGTGCCCGTCGGCTGGCCGGCTGTGCGCCGCATGCTGGAGGAGTTCGTGGCCGTCGGGTTCTCCAAGTTCGTGCTGCTGCCGGCCGAGGAGCCGGTCAGCTGGCAAGAGGAACTGGCGGAGCTCGCCGGCGAGGTGTTGCCGCTGCAGCTCACGCCGGCCTGACGCCGGCCTCACGCCGGCCTGACGCGCGCCAAGCGCCGAGGCTTGCAGTGGTGACCGGCAGCAGCAGGGGGCGGGGAGCCGCCGCCAGCCACCACTCCGCGAACGGTAGTCGGATTCACCCCGCCTGAGATGCGATACCAAAGGCGGTGGCCCACCCTTCGGCGGCGACGCCGAGCTGGGCCAGCCGGCCCCGTGCGACCTCCAGCTCCTCGACGTCCTCGGTTCCGAGTGCCCTCGCCATCCGGAACAGACCTTGCGCCAGCACGTCGTCCGTGGTGTCGACTCGCGCCACCGCCGAGTCGAAAGCGACGACGCCCTCCGCCCGGTCACCGAGCTGGATGAACGCGAAACCGCGTGCCGCCGATGCGGTGGCTTCGTCGAGATAGGTGCGGCCGGCGTCATTGTCGTTCACCTTCGCCGCGGCCAGCGCGTCGGCGGGACGACCGGCTGTCGCGTACGCCAGCGCCAGCGCGCTGGTCAGATACCCCGACGGATCCTCCTGCGCCATCCGTACGGCGCGCTCCAGGTGACGGACGGCCTCATCGGGATTGCCCTGTTGTAGTTCGGCGAGCGCCACATGACCGGCGAACTCGGCCCACCCGAGCTCGGAGGCATCCGCGTTGAGCTCGCCGCCGAATCGGACGGCCAGTCGTTCCAGCTGGCGCGCGCCTCGAGCCGTGTCTCCGAGTTGCACGGCAACGTTCAGATAGAGATGCTCGCCGAACCCGGGGGCCTGACCAGTCTTCAAGCCCTCCGCCACCTCCAAGGCGTGGTCGAGCCACTCCATGCCCTCGGAGATGCGGCCGAGAGCTACCAGACCGCGCACGAGCGGGCTGAGAGCGCGGAACTGGCCGGGCACGTCACCATGGGCCTTGAAGACGATCTCCGCCTCCTTGGCGCGGATGACGGCTTCGGCCGTCCTGCCATTCCAGAGCCGCACGTTGGCGAGGAGGACGGCCATCATGGCCCGGCCCCAGTGGTCGCCGCTTCCCTCGAGCTCGCCCATGACCTGCTGGGCGAGGGACTCGGCTTCGTCGCGGCGGCCCTGGAAGAACCGGATCCAGCCGAGCAAGCCAAGCGCCCAGCCGACGCCGCCGTAGTCGCGAACGTCGGCGAAGGCGGTCAGGGACTCATTGATGCGCTCCTCGGCCAGGCTGATCTGGCCCCGCTGAAACGCGATCCACGCCAGATTCTGCAGTGCCCACGCCTCACCCCGCCGAGCGTGCAGATCTTGGGAAATGGCCAGCGACGCCGAGATGGGCGCTTCTGCCGAGTCGGCGTCATCGGCCATGAGATGGGCCATGCCGATGATGCGCAGTGCCTCAGCCTCGCCGAGGCGATCGCCAGATTGCCGCCAGAGGTCGGTGGCCTGCTCGAGCGTGGCCACGGCGGTGTCGAGATGTCCCTCTTTGTGGAGCGTGTAGCCACGCACCGTCATCGCGCGGGCCAGGCTCACGAGATCACCGTCAGCTTCGGCGCTGGCCTGAGCTTCGGCCAGGTCCGCTCGGGCTTCGTCGAGCCGGTACAGCGTGGCGCGCACACTGGCCCGCGAGAGCAGGACTTTCCGGCGTTCGGCCGCATCGCCCCAACGGCTGGCCAGATCGGCGGCTTGATCGAGCAGACGGACGGCGGTGTCGTGCAGATCCCGCTCCTCGGCCCGGACCGCGGCGCGCGTCACGGTGTCGAGGGCCCGTCGACCGAGATCCGTCGGCACACCCTCGACCGATCCCAGCTCACCGGCCAGGGCGGCGGCCGTTCCGTAGTGGTGAGCCAGCTGCTCGAGTTCCTCGTCCTCTCTGTCCAGCTGGCGCATCCGTTGCGAGAGCAAGTCGGCCAGTGTCGAATGACGGCGGGCCCGCTCGGCCTTGGTGAGGGTCTCGTAGGCGACTTCCCGCACGAGCTCGGATCGGAACGCCCATTCGTCGTCGCCGTCGACCGTCATTAGGTCGGCGAAGACGAGCCGGTCGATGGCGCCGCACGGGTCGTCCTCACCGCGGGCCCGGCCGAGCGCTTCCAGTGTCTCCAATGGACCGGTCCGGCCGATCACGCCGGCGTCTTCCAGTACGGCTCGGTCACCGGGGCCAAGCGCGTCCAACCGGGCCGAGACCAGGCCCCGCAGGGTGGCCGGGAGGCCCTCGGGCAGGATGGATGCCGGCTGTCCGGTGTTGCCGCGGCCGATCAGCGCCGCCAGTTCCTCCAGGAAGAACGGATTGCCGCCGCCGCGTTCGAGGAGAACGTGGCGGAGTTCGTCCGGCGGGTCCGAACCGAACAGCGACGTGAGCAGAGCGGCGGCGGCGACCTCGTCCAGAGGATCGAGCGTCAGTATCACGCTGTTGTGCCGTCCCGGTGCCGGTGTCCAGCGGCGCTCGAGCTCGGGGCGGGCGGTCGCAATGAGGACGAAAGGCAGGGCGCGCAGGCGCTCGAGCAGTAGATCGATGCCTTTGAGCACGAGGTCGTCGGCCCAATGCAGTTCGGAGAGGACGACGACGAGAGGACGCTGTCTGGCCAGAGCCTCGAGGAAGCTGAGTACCGCTCGTTTCGCTTCCTCCCGGGCTCGGCCGCGATCAACGTCGGGTAGAGCGTCCTCATCGCCGAGAAGGTGGAGGATGCCGTCGGCCAGACGTTGAGTTTCGGCGTGATCTTCGTCAAGATTGGTCGCCTTGGCCACGGCGGTGCGGACCTTGGCTGCCGACGTCTCGCCCGAATCGTTCGGTTCGATGCTGCAGGCCTGGCGCAACGCCTCCGCGAATGGCCACCACACGTTGGCCTCGCCATAGGGGAGGCAACGCCCCTCCAACATCAGCGCACCGTGTTCTTGGCGCGCCTCCAGGGCAAGTTCCTCCGCCAGCCTGGACTTGCCGATGCCCGCCTCGCCGAGGAGAAGCACCAGATGCGCGCGCCGGCGTCGGGCGGCGGTCGCCAGTGCGCCGCAGAGAATTCCGAACTCCTCGTCGCGGCCGACGAGGGGTGTCACCGGGCGCGCTGGCCGATGCCCAGGCGGGGCCAATACGCCGGTCGCCACCCACGCCTCCACCAACTCGCCGCGGCCGCGCGCTTGCACCGGACCGAGCGAGCGGTAACGAATGACCTGAGACGTCGCCGCCCATGTCGCCTCGCCGACGACCACCTGCCCGGGGGCGGCGGCCGTCTGCAGGCGGCTGGCCACATTGACGACGTCACCGAGGACGGTCGCGTCGCCGCCGGCCCACACCGTGCCCACGAGTACCTCACCGGTGTTGAGTCCCACCCGGAGGGCGACCTCGGGCCCCTCCGCGTCGCTGCCCGTCATGGTCGAGGATGACAGGGGTCCGGTTTCATCGGCCAGGCTGCGCTGCATCTGGAGCGCAGCCCGTACGGCTCGTTCGGCATCGTCCTCGTGGGCGGTGGGCGCTCCGAAGAAGGCGATGATGGCGTCGCCCATGATCTTGTCGACTCGCCCACCGTAGGCGGTCACATCGGCGGCCAAGCTGGCGAAACATCGGTCCAGGATGTTCTTGACCTGCTCAGGGTCCCGCGACTCGGCCAATCCGGTAAAACCGACGATGTCGGCAAACAGGACCGTGACCACCCGGCGTTCGTCGGCCCGGGCCCGCAGCAGCCGTCCGCACGACGGGCAGAAGCGGGCGATCTCGGGGGCTGCCGCGCCACACGCCGCGCATATCACGAAACCAGCGTAGAGGTCTTCGTGCGGCTTCGGCACGGCCGGGGTTGACCGCGCCGAGTGGCATTCGTCACACGGGTTCGGCGGCGGGCTGGAACGTCACCGCGCGTCGGGCTCTCGCGCGCGCGCGAGATCCGAACGATCTGTTGCACGCGGTCTTTTCTCGAGCCCGATTCGAGTCGAAAACAAGTCAGTGACCGCGCGTGCGCGTCATCCATCGATGATCACGCGCGGGACGCCGTCGGTGACCGTGAGCGTGCCGGGCAACCCGAGCAATTCGATGGCATCGCGTTGCAGTCGCGCCGCGTTCACGGTGATCACTTCGCCTTTCGACGCGCCGGTCGCAATGACCAACTCAAGTTGCACAACGCCATGGCAGGGCTGCTCCGCGACGTCTACAACGACAACTGCGTATGTTCCGTCGATGAGTGGTATCACGCCAAAAACCCTTACAAATAAAGGACTTCTCGTCCAATCGAAATTCGAATCCCTTGTCGTTCAAGGGAGAATGCTTGACCTAGGGCTTGAAACCATCTTTGATTGTGATGCAACTTCCCCAAACGCCAGGAGGTGGCGGTGAACAAATCCGAGCTCGTTGATGAAGTGGCCAGAAAGGTCGCTCTCGAAAAGAGCAAAGCCGAGGCGGCCGTGACGGCAGTGATCGAGGCAGTGATCGCGCAGACGAGGTCGGGCAACAAAGTGTCGTTGTTCGGTTTCGGTACCTTCAACCCGACGGCTCGTGCCGCCCGCGTCGGACGCAATCCGCAGACCGGCGCACCTGTGAAGATCGCAGCATCGAAGAGCGTGCGTTTCGCACCAGCATCAGCTTTCAAAGTTGCGCTGAACACGAAAGCCGGGGCAGCCAAGAAGGCCGCACCGGCGAAGAAGGCCAGTACCGCCAAGAAAGCAGCACCGGCCAAGAAGGCCGGCAAGTCCGCTAAGAAGAAGTGAGGAGAACTTCCCAATGCTAAAGAGAGCATCCACCGCCAAGAAGGCAGCACCCAGGAAGACCGCCGCCAAGAAGACGACGGCCAAGAAGGCCCCGGCCAAACGGGCTCCGGCCCGGAAGACCGCCGCCAAGAAGACCACCACCAAGCGGGCTCCGGCCCGGAAGACCGCC
>CAXMLU010000625.1:0-1947 GCA_964194255.1 uncultured bacterium | reverse complement strand
GGCATCGTCGTCGCCGACGACGATCTCATGGAGCGCTATCTCGAAGGTGACACGCCGACGCCCAAGGAGCTCGAGGAGACACTCGCCCACGGGGTGGCATCCGCCTCGGTTTTCCCCGTCATCTGCGGCTCGGCGGCCAAAGGGGTAGCTATCGACCGGCTGGCCACCTTCCTTTGCGAGATCGGACCCTCCCCCCTCGACCGGCCCGGGGTCACTGTCCAGGCCGGCGACAACACCCAGGAAGTCAAGGTCGATGCCGCCGGGCAGCCCCTTGCGTACGTGTTCAAGACATTGGCGGACCCCTACGTAGGCAAGGTTTCCATCTTCAAAGTGCTGTCGGGGACCATTCGCCCCGATGCCGTCCTGACCAATCCGAGGACCCACTCGGACGAGAAGCTGCATACGTTGTTCACCCTTCGCGGCAAAGAACAAGATGTCCTCTCCGACGTTCCGGCCGGAGACATCGCCGCCGTCGCCAAGCTCGGCGACACCACCACCGGCGACACCCTGGCGCCGAAGGGGACACCCGTGCGATTGACGGCCGCGACCCCGCCGGAACCGGTGCTTGCCATCGCCATCCGACCCAAGTCCAAGGGCGATGAGGACAAGTTGATGACCGCCCTTCACCGTCTGCAGGAAGAGGATCCCGTCCTCGTCCTTCGCCGCGAGGACGAAACCCACCAGACCGTGCTCTCCGGGATGGGCGAGACTCACCTAGCCATCGCGGCCGAACGGCTTTTGCGCAAGTTCGGGGTCGAGGTTCAGACCGAGGACGTGATCGTGCCCTACCGCGAAACGATCACGAAATCGGCCGAAGCCGAAGGCAAGTACAAGAAGCAGACAGGCGGCCACGGGCAGTTCGGCGTGGCCTTCCTGCGGGTCGAGCCACTCGAGCGTGGCGCCGGATTCGAATTCACCGATGCGATCGTGGGTGGTGCCATCCCCCGCCAATTCATCCCCGCCGTGCAGAAGGGCATCGAGGAGACCATGTCGCAAAGCGGCGTGTTCGGCTACCCGGTCGTCGATGTCAAAGCGACCTGCTACGACGGCAAGTATCACCCGGTCGACAGCTCCGAGATGAGCTTCAGGATGGCGGGCTCTCTTGGCTTCAAAGAGGCCATGGCCAAGGCCGGACCGGTGCTGCTCGAGCCGATTTCCTACCTCGAGGTGACCGTGCCGCTCGCGTCCCAAGGCGACGTCATGGGTGACCTCAACTCTCGCCGCGGCCGCGTCCAGGGCACCGAGTCAGGCAATGACGGCGAGCAGATCATCGTGGCCATGGTGCCCACCTCCGAGATCATGCGCTACGCCATCGACCTCCGCTCGATCACCGGCGGACGCGGCCGTTTCGTGGTCCGGCATGACCACTACGACCTGCTTCCGCAACAGTTCTACGACAAGGTCAAGCGGGATCTGCACGCTTAGCCGGCGCGGCCCGGCCGGCGCCGCTCGCTACGACCGGCCGCCTGCGCTGTATTGAGCCCAGTCCTCCGGGTTGTCTTCAACGAAGTGGGCCACCACCGAACCGTCGATCCCGTCGACCAGCACGAGGCCTCGCCGGAGCGGCGGATCTTCGGCGGAGTAGAGCAGGATGCGCCATGTGGGCCGCGAGATGAGTCCGCGCCAGCTGAGCTGCGCGGACGCGTGGCCGACGGCGAAGCCCATCTGACGGCTGGCGGCGACCAGGGCATCGGTCTCGGTGACCAGCAAGGTCCGACCCGCCACCAGGTGGTAGCAACCGATGACCACCAACCCGACGCCCGCCACCGTCAAGCCATGGTTGACGAACACAGCATCGCCGCTCGGCGCCACCAGAGCGAAACAGATGGCGGCCGCCACCAGATAGATGGCCGCCGAGATGCGCCGCCGGTTGTTGTTGGGGAACGTGTAGGGACCCACGTAGCCGGTGACATCGAGCTCTTCGGGTAGCTCGTCCCGGTACGGCTC
>CAXMLU010000624.1:0-3405 GCA_964194255.1 uncultured bacterium | reverse complement strand
GTTCAGAGCACTGCTCTATAATAGCCAGATCGCTGCTCTGCAATCAGACGAGGCGGCATGGAACGCGAATTGCTGATGAGTGGCATCGGCGGCCAGGGGATCCAGCTGGCGTCTCAAGTAGTGGCGCGGGCCGCCATCGCCGAAGGGCGGGAAGTGCAGCTGTTCGGAAGCTACGGCGGCATGATGCGGGGCGGCAACACCGAGTCCACCATCGTCGTGGCGGACGGCCCGATCGAGGCGCCCCCGACCGTCAGCCAAACCTGGTCGGCGATCCTCATGCACCACGACTATGTCGAGCCCACCCTGCGCCGCCTCCGACCCGGGAGCGTGGTGCTGGTGAACAGCAGCGTCTACGGCGCCCGACTTGACTCTTCGCTGTACACCGTGGTTGAGCTGCCCGCCACTGACATCGCCGTCGAGACCGGTAACATCGTGGCCGCGTCGATGGTGATGGTCGGGGCCTATGCGGCGGTGACGGGCCTGGTTGCTCTCGAGTCCCTCGTCGAGTCCGTCCATGAAGCGCTGCCTACGTACCGGCACCAACATGTGGAGCTCAACACCTCCGCCCTACGCGCCGGTTACGAGACCGCGCCGCACGACCTGGCTCCGGCGTGGACTCCGGTGACAGTGTGACGGCCAATCGGGTGGTGCTCACGCGAGGAACGGTGGTCATCGACGTCGATGCCTGCAAAGGATGCGATCTCTGCATCGACGCCTGCCCGCCGCGTGTCCTGGTGATGACCACGCACGAGATGAACGCCCGGGGCTACCGCTACCCGCTTCTGCTTCCTGGCTGTACCGGATGCAGGGCTTGCTCGCAGATCTGTCCGGACTTCGTCTTCCAGGTCTACAAGTACGACACCCCGCTCGAGTTGGAAGTGGAGTCATGACGCCGCGCCGGTTGCTGGAGGGCTCCGAGGCCATTGCCGACGCCATGATCGCGGCCGGATGCCGGTTCTTCGCCGGCTATCCGATGACTCCCTTCACCGAGGTCCTCGAACACATGGCCAAGAAGCTGCCCGAGGTGGGCGGGGTGTGTATGAATGCTGAAAGCGAGCTGGAGGCGGTCGGGATGGCCTGGGGGGCGGCGGCAACCGGTACGCCCGCCGCCACCGGGTCGACCGGTCAGGGTCTGTCGCTCATGCAGGAGTCCCTTTCGGAGATCACCTTGGCCCGTCTGCCGCTGGTGGTGCTCAACATGGCGCGGGCCCAAGGCGACTACTACCAGGCCACCCGCGGCGGGGGCCACGGTGATTACCGCCACCTGGTGCTCGCACCCATGGACGTGAACGAGGCGGTCGAGCTCACCCAGCTGGCCTTCCATCTGACCGCTACCTGGCGCAACCCGGTGCTGATATTCGGCGATTACTACCTGGCCCACACCGCCCAGTCGGTGGCGGTCGGGCCGCTGGACTTCGGAGCGCGGCCGGCGGCGGACTGGGCGCTCGACGGATCCTCCGGCGGCTCGGGCCACGCCAAGGTCGTCTCTCCGCTTGGGTCTCACAAGCAGGGCGACGGCGGTAGTTACCACCTGTCAGATCACTACCAGACCTGTGTCGCCGCCACCGCCGAGATGATTGACGGCGTGACTCCTCTCGTCGAGACCGGGTACACCGAAGACGCGGAGGTGGTCGTCGTCGCCTTCGGGACGCCCGGCAAGTACGTCCGGGCGGCGGTGCGCGAGTTGCGCGCCATCGACGTTCCGGTCGGGTACGTGCGCCCGATCAGCTTGTTCCCGTTTCCGTCCGCCGCGATGGCGGCCGCCACCGAGGGGGTTCGCGCTGTTGCCGTGTACGAAAACAATCAGGGCCAGATGATTGACGATGTCCGGCTGGCCGTGCTGGGCCGGGCCCCTGTGCATTTCATCGGCGGCCTGAGCCTGGATGGTTCGGGATTCGGGATTGCCCCGGACCTCGAGGTCGCCACGCTGCGGTCGAGGATCGAACAGGTCGTGGCCAGTCCCGACGAACTCGTGGGCGGAGGCCGACGGTGAAGCGGATCGAGGGATACACGGTTGTTCCTTCCGACGCCCCGCCGGCGGAGCCCGCCCGGCTGGTCGACGATTTCACCCCCTCGCTGATCGACGTCGGTTCGCACCAACTGTGCCCGGGATGCGGAGAGCCCATCGCCGTGCGCTCGGCGGTCGAGGTGATTGAAGAGCTGGGCGTCATCCCCCGGACCATCGCGGTGTTCGGCATCGGTTGCTATACCGCCTTCTCGAACAACCTCGACGTGGAAGTCCTCCAGGCCCTCCACGGCCGCGCTCCGTCCCTCGCCACCGGGGTGAAGCGAGCCAGGCCGGACACCGTCGTCTTCACCGTCCAGGGCGACGGCGACATGGTCAACGAGGGGCTGCAAGAGGTGATCCACACCGCCGCGCGCGGCGAGAACATCACCTGTCTCATGCTGAACAACGGGGTGTTCGGCGAGACCGGCGGCCACTTGACGGCGACGACGGTGCTAGGCCAGCGGACCAAGAACACGCTGGACGGGCGTTCCGCCCCCGAGCACGGCTATCCGATCCTGCTGTCCAACCTCATCGCCCAACTCGAAGGCGCCGCGTTCGTGGCCCGAGGCGCGGTAAACAGCGCCGGCAACGTGGCCCGCACCCGCAAGATGATCAAGCGGGCGTTCGAGACGCAGTTGGCCGGGCGGGGATTCTCCTTAGTGGAGATATTGACCATGTGCCCGACCGGCTGGTTCATCGAGACGCAGGAAGCCCCGGACTACCTGGCCGACAACCTGGCGCGGGTCCACGCCACCGGCGTTCTCAAAGACGCCGGTGCCTGAGGTGGCACTTGGCCCGGGACATCTGGTGCTGTGGACGAGCACGAGGTCTTCGCTTATGGCGAGGACGAGATGTTTCGGATCGCCGAGGTGGTCGGGGACCGATCGCTGAGCGCCATCGACGTGTTCGGCGGCGAATGGGAACCGACGGCGCGGCTGAGGCGTTCGCCGGGCTATGCGACGCCGCTCACGGCCTCCGCGTCCACGTGGAGTTCCTGCCGTGGTCGAGGTTCCCCGACCTGGCCACGGCGCGGAAGGTGGTCAGTCCCGCCGCCCGGCCCAACGGCGGCATCGCCGTGGACTCGTGGCCCTACTTCCGTGGCCACCCCGACGACGGATTGCTGCGCTCGACATCCGGTGATCGGGTGCTCGGGATCCAGATTGACGACGGGCCGAAGGATCCCGAGCCCAACCTCATCGAGGCGACATTGCACGATCGGCTCCTGCCCGGCGACGGAGCTTTCGACTTGGCGAATCTCAGGACAGCCTCGAGGCCAGACAGGCGGCGGCACCGCTCGGTGTGGAGGTCCTTTCCGACGAACTGCACGACCTGGGTCCGCAGGAGGCGCCGCGCCGCGCTGGCGACGCCACCCGCCGCCTGCTGTCCCGCCTGCCGCT
>CAXMLU010000623.1:0-3031 GCA_964194255.1 uncultured bacterium | reverse complement strand
CCCGCCGCGCCTGATAGTCGGTGAACCAGGACACCGACGACACCTCCAACCATTGATCGCAGCCCGGCGCATAGGCCTCGAGGTCGTAGGTTCGGGCCGCGCTGTTGCCAAGGTCTCCGGTGCAGAGATCCACGACGCGGTAGGCCAGGCCGAGGGCATGCAGGACACCTTCCGCCCGAGCCAGGATCTCGGCGTGGAGGGCCGTGGCCTGTTGCGGGGTGGCGTAGGCAAGGATCTCAACCTTGTCGAACTCGTGGATCCGTAGAAGCCCGCGGGTGTCGCGGCCGGCCGATCCGGCTTCCCGGCGATAACACGCGCTGTACGCCATGAGGCGCATCGGCAGGGCTGACTCTTCCAGAATCTCGTCGCGCGCCAACGACGTCAGCGGAACCTCGGCGGTGGGGATCGCCCACAGGTCGTCGCGTTCGAGGTGGTACGCGTCGTCTTCGAACTTCGGCAGATGGCCAGTCGACACCATCGTCTCGGTGCGCACGAGGGTCGGGGGGCGAATTTCTTCGAAGGCATCCGCGTTGCGGTCGAGCGCGAGCTGGCATAGCGCACGGACCAAGGTCGCGCCCAACCCGCGGTACATCGGAAACATCGAACCCGAGAGCTTCGCGCCCCGCTCGAGATCGAGGATGCCGAGGGCGGCACCGATCTCCCAGTGTGGGACGCGCTGATGGTCGCTGTAGCCGTCAGGGTCGAAACCCTCGGTGCGCAACACGACGTTGTCCGCCGGGCCGGCGCCGTCGGGACAGTCATTGGCCGGCCGGTTGGGCAACAAAAGCAATGCCTGGCGAAGCTCGATCTCGATGGCTTCGGCCTGCGCCGCGATCTCGCGCTCGTTGTCGCCGAGGGCGCGGCTCTCGGCCGTCAGCAACTCTGCCTTCGGTACGTCTCCGGCCCGGCGGGCCTCGCCCACCTCAACTGACAGCCGGTTGACCTCACGGCGCAGTTCGTCGCGCTCGTACAGGAGGGCACGATGCCGGGCGTCGAGTTCGACGACTCGATCGACTTCCGCAGCCGCCACGCCGCGCCGGCCCAGGGCCCGCTTGACGCCGTCCGGGTCACTGCGCACGCGCCGTATATCGATCACCTGTTGACGGTATACGAGGAGGGGAAAGGGAGTGTGACGTTTTCGTCTGGCGTTTCTCTCCTGTCGGTGGGCGGCAGTAGCTTCACGCCATGCCCCCGGTGGTGGAGATCCGCGATCTTGTGGTCCGCTACGGCGACCTCGTGGCCGTGGATCACGTGTCGCTTCGCGCCGAGGCCGGGCAGGTGCTCGCCCTACTCGGTCCGAACGGCGCGGGCAAGACCTCGACGGTGGAGACGCTCGAGGGATACCGCCGCCCGGCCGGCGGGATGGTGCGCGTCCTCGGCCTCGACCCGCAAGCCGACCATGGCCCGCTCACCCGCCGCCTCGGCGTGATGCTGCAACGGGGCGGGGTCTATCCGGGGATGGGCCCGGCCGAGGCTCTTCGGCTGTTCGCCGCCTATTACGACGACCCCGAGGATCCGGCCGCGCTGCTCGACCGCGTCGGGTTGGGCGGAGTCGCCCGGACACCGTGGCGGCGGCTCTCCGGCGGCGAGCAACAACGGCTCTCGTTGGCCTTGGCCCTTGTCGGGCGCCCGGAGGTGGTGTTCCTGGACGAACCCACCGCCGGCGTCGATCCGCAAGGTCGCCTCGGCATCCGCCAGGTCATTAACGGCCTCCGCGCCGACGGAGTCTGCGTCCTGCTCACCACCCACGAGTTGGAGGAAGCAGAGCGGCTGGCCGACCACGTCGTCATCATCGACCACGGCAAAGTGGTCGCCCAGGGTTCCCCCGCCGCGTTGATGACGCAGGGGGCTGGGAAGGAGATCCGCTTCGGTGCGCCGCCCGGCCTCGACTGCGGGTCGCTTGGCCAGGCGGTGGGCGCGGTCGTGCGGGAAGCGTCGTCTGGCGAGTACGTGGTCGAGGCCGAGGCCCTTCCCGCCACGGTGGCGGCGGTCACGGCCTGGCTGGCCCAGCACCAATTGCCCCTCGCCGATCTGCGGGCCGGACGCCAGACGTTGGAAGACGTCTTTCTCCGGCTGACCTCGCCGGCTCGTGATGCGGCGCCGGCATCGGCACGTCGGGCCAGACGGTGAGGGCGCTGACCGCGCAGATCCGGGCCGAAGTGACCTTGACGCTGCGTCGCGGCGAGTCGGTGCTGTTGGCCCTCGGCATCCCGGCCGGACTGTTGGTCTTCTTCTCTGTCGTCGACGTGCTTCCGAAAGGCGACGCCAAGCACCCCGTGGACTTCCTGGCTCCCGGGATCGTCGCTCTTGCCGTCATGTCAACGGCGATGGTCAGCCTGGGCATTGCCACCGGGTTTGAACGCCAATATGGCGTCCTCAAGCGGTTGGGCTCCACCCCACTCGGGCGGCCGGCTCTGCTCACCGCCAAGACGGCCTCGGTCATGGTCATCGAGTTGCTGCAAGTGATCGTGCTCATTCCCATCGCCCTCGCCCTCGGCTGGCATCCGCACGGCAACCCCGCCCTCGCGCTGGCGGCGGTGCTGATCGGCACAGCGGGCTTCGCCGGCCTCGGAATGCTGATGGCGGGCGGCCTGCGAGCTGAGGTCACGCTGGCCGCGGCCAACGGCCTTTACCTGGTGCTCCTGCTGCTCGGCGGGATGGTGATCCCTCTCTCCAAGCTGCCGGGACCGTTGCGGGCCGTCGCCCGCGCCCTTCCGGCCGCCGGACTCTCGGACGCCCTCCACGGAGCCCTCTCGCCGGCAGCCTCGGTCCCCGGGCGAGCCTGGCTCGTCCTGGTCATCTGGGCTCTGGCCGCCCCCGTGGCGGCCGCCCGCACCTTCCGCTGGGAGTAGGCGACCCGGCGGCACGCGCGGCTGGCGCCCGCGCTGCCGGCGCGGCTCGCGCGGCACGCGCGGTCGGCGGCCGGGCGGCCGGCGGGGCGAACCGGCTGACAATTGATGCTGCGCGCAGCACTAATTGCTCGCCAGTTCGTGTTCCGGCCGGCGGCAACGCGGCGGCGTCAGGTAATGGC
>CAXMLU010000622.1:0-2512 GCA_964194255.1 uncultured bacterium | reverse complement strand
GACCCAGCCGAGATCGCCGGTGCGGACGGCACCGTCCGCCGTCAGGACGGCGGCCGTCGCCACCGGGTCCCGGTAATACCCGGTCATGGTGGCCGCGCTTTTCAGGCACACCTCGCCGATTTCGCCCTGGTCAACCGGCCGGTCGGCGCCGTCGCGCATCGTGAGCTCGATGCCCGGGTGGGGCCGGCCGACGCTGATCTCGGCGTCCTCCGGATCGGCGTCGGGTGCGGTGCCCAGGCCGCTGCCTACCTCGGTACTGGAGTAGCGCATCACCACCGGCGCGCCGAAACGCGCCCGGGCCTCGCTCACCAGCGCGGGCGTGGCGGGGCCGCCACCGATCACCACCACCTTGACGGCGCTCAGATCAAGATCGTCGAAGCCAGGCACCCGCAACATCAGGGCTACCTGAGTCGGGATGCCGGCCACTGTCGTCAAGCGCAGCCGGGCGGTCTGTTCCAGCGCGTCAGCCGCCCGCCACCTCCGGGTGAGCCAGGTGGTGCCGCCGGAGCGCAGGCTGCCCGCCAGTTTGGTCATGAAGCCCAGGTGGGCGAAGGATGTGCCAGCCAGGCCGCGTCCGCCTCCACCCCAGCGATCGCCGATGTCGATGGCGGTGATCGCGGCGAGTTGACGGTTCCCGTACACGGCCCCCTGGGGGAGACCGGTCGTGCCCGAGGTGAAGATGATGGCAACCGGTCGCTCCGGAACGTCGGGCGGCAGCTCGGGCGCTTCTCCCGGGAGCCGGAGTCCGGCCAGCACCCGGCCGGACTCCTCGGCCAGCTCCACGTCGATGACCTCGGCCGCGCCGCTCGGCAACGGGTCCGTGCCCAGCTCGGTGGTCGTCGCCGTCAGCAGGACACGCGGTTCGGCCAGGTCGAGCACGGCTTGACGCTCGGGGGCCGACAGCCGCTCATTGATCCCGGCCGTCACCGCGCCCAACTTGGCGGCGGCCAGATACGCCACGATGTATTCGGGTGTGGACGGCAGGGCGAGGGCGACCACGTCGCCCGCCTTCACGCCTCGCCGCGCCAGTCCGGCGGCCGTCTCGTCGGACAGGAGGTCGAGGTCGCGGTAGGTCACGTCCCAGCCGTCGGCGGCCACGTAGGCAGTACCATCGCCGAATCGCCGTGCCGCTTCTCCCACGATCTCGCCGAGCATCCGGACAACTGTAGGTGAGCACTTCACCTCCGCGGTCGGTTCGCGGCGGCGTGCCCGCGCAGCAACGCGATCTTCGGCCTCAGGGTCGCAAGACGGTCGGCCAGCTGCTCGACGCGGCCGTGTCCGTGCTGGCGGCGATGGGCTACCAGGCGGCCCGAGTCGAGGACATCGTTCGGGCGGCGAAGACCTCGCACGGTACCTTCTATCTGTATTTCGCCAACAAGGAAGATCTGCTCCGCTCTCTGGCCCAAGAGTGCAGCGAAGACATGAACCGCCTCGCCGACCAGCTGGGCCCGGTCGGTCGGGGCGACGATGGTCTGGCAGAGCTGCGCGCGTGGATCCTCGACTTCTCCAACACCTACCAGCGCCACGCACCGGTGATCCGGGCCTGGTCTGAACAGCAGGTGCAGGGCCCGGAGATGGAGGAGCTGGGTCTGCAGGCCTTCGACCAGATCACGTCCCGGCTGGTGGCGCGGCTGGAGGTCGTGGCCCGTTCGGCTTCGGCGGCTGAGCCGGAGAAAGCCGCCGTCGCGCTGCTGGCGCTGCTCGAACGCTTCAGCTACTTCCGCATCTCCAGACGGCTGTACGCCGACACCGATGAGTGGCTCGACACTCTGGCCGTGATGGTGCACTGCGGCTTTTTCGGTGGGGGCCGTCCGCCCCGGCGCTGATCCGCGCTGTTCCGCTACTCCACGCCGAGGATGGCCGTGGAAGCCGAGGAAAACCATCCACCCGTTCCATTGACGCATGCCAGCTTGGCGCCGGTCACCTGGCGCGGCCCGCATTCGCCCCGCAGCTGCTTGGCCGCCTCGACCAGAAGGAACATGCCTCGCATCCCAGGGTGACACGAGGACAGGCCACCGCCATCGGTGTTGGTCGGGAGGTGGCCGCCCACCCGGAGAGTGCCGCCTTCGACGAACGGCCCGGCTTCGCCCTTCTTGCAGAAGCCCAACCCCTCGAGGGTCAACAGGACCATCGAGGTAAAGGCGTCGTAGAGCTGGCACACATCGATGTCGCTCGGTGCCACTCCGGCCCGGGCGAAGGCCTGGCGGCCCGATTCCACGCACGGCGACTCAGTGAAGTCCGCCCACTCGCTCATGGTGGTATGCGACACGGCTTCACCGGTCCCCAGGATCCAGACCGGCGACTTGGCGCAGTCGCGGGCTCGCTCCTCGCTGGCCAGCACGATCGCGCCTCCGCCGTCGGAGCGGATGCAGCAATGCAGCTTGGTGAAAGGGTCGGCGATGACCCGCTCGTTCAGGACGTCATCGATCGTGATCGGTTCGGTGTAATAGGCGTCCGGGTTCAGCGACGCGTTGTACCGGGTCGAAACGGCGATCTCGGCCAGCTGCTCGAT
>CAXMLU010000621.1:0-7126 GCA_964194255.1 uncultured bacterium | reverse complement strand
GAATCGAACCAGCGACCTCAGCATTATCAGTGCTGCGCTCTAACCGGCTGAGCTATAGCCCCGGAACTCAATTCTTCCCTCTGACCTGCTCATTTAACCGCAACAGTCTTTGCTAGTTGTTGCCCCTCCTCGCCGTCTTTCGCCAACACTGGTGTAATGGGCGTGTAATCAGCGCTTTAACACCTGGCGGGTCCCCGTTGGCGAGATGAGCTTAGCGTCCACCCTCAGCCTTCGAGCTTGGGCTAGCTCCGCCTCGATGACTCAGCCTGCCGACCGCGTTCATGTGTTCTCGAGGGGCGGTCCTCCCAAAAGGTCGCGGTCCAAACGGCCTATCTGTCGTGCAGTCGTCATCGCCTCACAAGGGAGGCGACTCGGGGCGCGGACTGCGAAAGTGCGCTAGGTCGTCGCGCCGAAACCTGATCGTCTCGGCAAGCCTGAAGGCCGCCACAACACCCGCTCTGACTAGCTCAAATAGCTCCTCAACTGTGACCCCGAGTAGCTGCGCGGCTGAGTCGGCGTCAATCCAGACCCTGCCCCCGACCAGCTTGAGCGAGCCCGATCGCCCTCTTGGTGGGAAAGAGGGAATCGGTTCTCCTCTGGTCAGAAGCCAACGAAGACATGCCACGTCGCTCTCCGCAAGCTTGATCCGGTGCGAGTGCGCCGAGTCCGGTCAATCGAGGCCATGAACGCGACCGCAAGGCGCAGGTCGGTACCCTCCAAGTGGCCGAGCCCGGCAGCGTCGAGCATTTCCGTCCAGACTATCGGCCGGCTTCCACGGAGCGCGCGCGACGATGTGAACAGAAAAAACCACACCCAGCGAGGTGCCTTGGCTAGCCGCCATGCCCACCCTTGACGCGGCGGACTTCGGAGGCTCCGGGAGGCGGGAATCGAGCTCGATCCCAGGGAGACCGTGCACCGCGCCGTCGCCCAGATGGGTCTCGAAGCGATCTCGGGCGCCCTCATGGCCGCCGATGTGCTTCCGCGGGATCGAACGCTCGTCACGGTACTGCCAGGGTTGTGGAGCGTGGCCGAGCAACGGCTTGAGTCGGCGTCAACCGAGGCTGACCAACGTCCTGCGGCGCCTTCATCACGAGAGGTGGGCAGATGTGATGTTCGTTCGAGTCGATGAGTTCGTTCTCGTTGACGGCGTGGGCATCGGCACCTTCGGCCAGGCGCTGGCGGCCCAGGCGGTTGAGCTCGGCGACGTCGGCCCGGCGCACGGCCAGGATTAGCGGCGGGTGGCCGGGATCGGCCCGCCGGCCTGCCACCAGTCCTCGACGAGGGCGGCTCGGGCCGCGGCCGGGGTGGGGCAGACGGTGAGGCGTTCGTGCTCGACCTAGGCGGCAAGGGCCCGCTTAGGATCGCCGGCGCGCAGCTCGGTGAGGGCGTCGCGCTCCCATTGGCGGCGCTGGCGGCGGTTCCCTGTCAGCTGGATGGCGCCGGGGAGGGCGGCGAGGGCGGCCATGACGCCGCCGGCCTCGATCTCGGGCAGCGGCCGGGGATCGCCGCACAGGACGAGCTTGGTGCCGTGGCGGCCGGCAGCATCGAGGAGTCGGGCGAGCTGGCGGGTGCCGACCATGGCCGCCTCGTCGACCACCAGCACACTGCCTGGCCGGAGACCGCCGTCGGGGCCAGGTCGATCGACGTCGATCAGAAGGGCGGCGAGGGTCGAAGCCGGGATGCTGGCCCCGTCGGTGAGCTCGGCCGCGGCCCGGGCGGCCAGCGCCGCGCCCGCCACCGGGACTCCGCTGGCCTCCCAGATCTGACGGGCCGCGTCGAGGGCGTAGGTCTTTAGGGTGCCGGCCTGTCCGACCACGACCTCGGTGCCCGCCCCCGAGGAGGTGAGGGCGACGACCATGCGCCGCTGTTCTGCGGACAGCCCGGGCCGGGCGTCGAGGACGTCGGCGATGACCTCCGGGCGGGTCCTCTCGTCCGATACCGAGACGGGCGATGCGCAACATGGGCCGATGTCTCTCGTCAACCGGCGAGCCGGAGGGCCCGCTCGCCGCGCTGGCGGGCTCGACGCATAGCGGCAGGACTGCGCCCGTATGCTGAGGCGACCTCCACCGGGGTGGCGCCGAGCACGCATGTGGTGAAGATCAATTCGGCAGCGTCCGACGAGATGACATGCTGGCGGACGGCGGCCATGAGCAGCTGGGTTGCGTCGCTGTCATGGCACGGGCCTTCGACGGTCGGCGCGGCGCGATCGGGCGGCTGGTCCATCAAGAACGTGCGGTTGCGACGGCGGGCATCTCGGCGCAACTGGGCGCGCACCGCATCACGGGCGAACGACACGATGTCATGCGCCGGCCAGCGCGGATTAGTCCCGGCCGATGCGGCGACCTGCTCCAGAGCCGCGAGCACGATCGCCTGGTCGACCTCGTCATGATCAGCAGCCCATGCCCGGCTAAGAGAGGCGGCGGCGTGTTGGAGGCCCGGAGCCAGCGCGGCCAAAATGAGCCGCCGGGCAAGCAGCCCGTCCGGATCCGATTCAACGGCGTGCCGGAGCAACGCACGGAGCAGGGCATTGGCCGTGTGTGAGCCCTCTCGTCGACACCGCGTCACGATCGCGGTGGCCCCGTCGACGCCGGCAAGTGAGGGCTCTGTGTGGCCCCACTGGACGACGCGGACGCGGGCGTCGGGATCACGATCGACGGCGGCCAGGCCGTCTCGGAGCTGGGGAAGTATCGGTCGGTGGTCGGACATGGCCGCGAAGATGCGACGGGACCGTTGCCACGTCGGTTGTCGCGACAGTGTCAGCCGAGATCTCCGCCGGATGCTCTGTCGGCGCAAAGGCGCAGGTCGCAGACCCGTCTGACACGCAGACAACCCTGCCGACAACCTCTCCAACAGGGCGTAGAGGGCTCACTGCGGTCCGTTCGCCGTCCTCCTGGCGTCCCGCATCGGCCTCCCTGGGAACGAACCATGCCATCGCTCGTGGCCAGTAGCGACCATTCGCAGCGCCTCCGACGTGGGGTGGGCGGTGGGCTGGCTGGCGCAGGCCGAGGGCACCAGCCGGTGCAACTGTGTCAATGCCTATCTATCCGTCTGGCGCTTCGCGGCCGGGGAACCGGACCGGCGCTCGGGCCACCGTGCCGATCGAGAGAGACTGTGTCCGGAATATGTGCGAGCGGGGCGGCTCCGCTTCGATCCATACGCAAGACGGTCGATCCGGGGCTGGACCATCCAGTTGGCTCGTGTCGCCCAGGCCCTTAGCCGCGACGGTGTCCTCGTGGCCGACTGGGAGGTCGCGGGCGAGGAATGGGAGGCCGGGGTCGGGGCCGTCTTCTCGGTCGGGTACGAATGATGCGAGCCGAGCTGTCCCGATACCGGGCCGTCCGTCGGCCGGCATGGTCTGGATGTGGGCACGGACGACTCGTCGGTCGCTCGAGGCCGACTGGCGGGCCACGGCCGCCGAGGGGCCGGGGAGTGTTCTGATGGAGGTGTTCATCCCGCTCCCGCGCGTCCTGCTGTCGAGCTTCGTGGGTTGGTACGGCCCCAGCTACGGCATCCGCTCGTGCGTGACGAGGAATGGGACGGCTGGCGGGACATGGCTGTGGAAAAGTACGGAGTGAACATCGAGGAGGTGGGGTGGCATGGGTTCCCGGCCGCGCTGCGGGACGACATCACGGCGACCTGGCCGTCCGTGTTTGATCTTGCCCACTGGGACAGCGAGGACCGTCGGAGGAGGCGACGTCCGTCGCTTGTGCAGGGCTGCTCGCCGAGCTTGTGGCCGGCGACGTTGTCCGAAGCATCGCTCTCGACTGAGTCTGCGGCGGACTCGCCGCGTCGGGTGGTCCTGAATGCGACCGAGCCGGCCGGTAGATGGTGGAAGCAGATTGGACACCAGACAGACGCTCGCTAGCTCGCTAGACAGGGTGTCTCCTTGGTGCTCCTGGGCCCGGTCACTGAGTCACCGGGCACGTGCGAGCCGGAGTACACCGCGTTCGTGTGGACGGGTCGATGACGATCCCGCTTTGCCTCCCTCACATGTGACCAACGGCACCCCTTCGGGGGGCCGGCGGTATCGGGGGGTGTCGTTGGGCCCGCGGTGGTGTCCCGCCACCTTCATCTGGGAGTGAAGACAAACCGGCTGCGGGAACGAGTCTCACGAAGCGCCGACAGGTATCGGCGCTACTGGCGTCAACTCGCGACGAATGACCGCCACCTGTGCTCGTGCTGCCCCCGAAAACCCGATGTGGCGCCTCCAGTGCGGTCACCGAGGCCAGCAAGACGTTGAACTCGGCGAGTGTCGGCCGGCCGGATCGAGCGTCAGGCACCAAGGCAACGTAGCGGCGCAGAGTGAACGGCAACGAGGAGCTTCACCTGGGAGGGGGCCACGATAGCCGTGGCGAGCGAGCGAAGCGCCTATAGAGGTCAAGCGGCGTTTTCGAGGAGCCAGGTGCGTGCTCGGCGGTCGAGGCGGGTGTCGTGGGCGAGGCCTCGTTCGATACGGGGGAGGTTGATCGGGTTCGTGGCGAGGGCGCTACACACGGCGCGGCTCAGACCGTGCTGGAGTCGGAGCTGGCGCAGCTCCGGGCCGGTCGGGGGGTCTCGGGGCGGGTTGGTGATCGCGGCGAACACCTCGCGGGCCACGAACCGTTTGAGGCAGCGCATGATCTCCTTGCGGGTGTTGCCCATACTCATGGGTATGTCGTGGCGAGGTGTTCGAGGCCTTCGACGGCGGTGATATCGACGTTGAGCTGGGCGGTTGCTGGATCAGTGGCGACGATCCGACTCATTGTTGTTCGTCTTGGCGAGCGCCCTGTTTGCCTCAATCGTCGATGACCCCGATGAGGGCAACGAGCGGGACCGGCTGCTCGACCTTGTGGCAAGGCTGGCTCCGGAGGACGGTCTACCGCCAGCGGGCGTCGTTCTCGAGGAAGCGAAGCGTGAGTTGGAGTCCGCTGGCCCGCTCCCGGTTGTCTTTGATCCCCGTAGCGCTGACCGACCAGCGAACGGCGCGCGAGCCCTCGGGTTGCGGCCCAACGAGGCTGGCTCGCCCCACGGCAGCACCCGTGACTTCTACCTAGGCAAGTCTGTGAATCATGGATTCTTGGGACCTGCATTGCTGTCCACGGGCAAGGTACGAGTGGCCTGCTCCAAACTCGACCTTGCCGAGATGACGACAGGCGACATGACGCAAGATGGATTGGTTCGGGCTTCTCCGGTGATGAATCGGATGGCTCACCCGGCCTCCGACTCGCACACGACAATGCGGACCGGCGTCGGGCGGAACCCGCTCGCCGGGTTGTGACGCTGTGGGCAGTTCGAGACGACCACGAGACAGCCCATTTCCGCCCGGAGGTCGACGAGGTCGCCCGGCTTCGAGACGCCGTCGGAGATGGCGATGCTGCCGTCGTCGCCGACCGGGACCCGCATGAAGAAGTTAATGTTGGCGACGATGTCCTTGCGCCCGAGCCCGTGGCGGGCGAGCCCGTCGAGGAAGACGTCCCGGCAGTTCTCGGTGCCGTGGACGCCGTAGCGGTGCAGGTTGCTCTCCGAGCTGCAGCACCCGGCGAGGGTGTCGTGGCGGCCACAGCTGTCCGCCACGATGGTGAACATGGGGTTGTCTAGCCCCGAGTAGATCACTGTCCCCTCAGACAGGAAGATGGATCCGGCGAACTTGACGGTGTCGGCCGCGTTGTATCGCTCCTCGGGGTCGTCGGCGTTGTAGCAGAGGAAGTCGACGGCTTGTTGGCCTTCCAGGTCAACGATGCGCAAGACATGGCCCTTGCGGACGATGCCGGTCCACGCCTGCCCGGGCGGGACGGTGTCGTCCGACAGGGGACGCCCGGGAAGATTGTCAGCAGAGGGTGCAGCCATGTGTGCTCCCTTGATCTACGCGGTCACAGGTCGATCAGGTAGCGCTGGCGCTCCCATTCGGTGACAAGGGCGTGTAATCCGACCAATCGTCTCGTTTCATCTCAGCGAATTATAGTCGCGAACGAACCCCGCCCGGGAAGTCCGGCGCACGAGTTTGTCCTGCTCGAAGGCGCCGAGGACCTCGACGAGCGTGGTGGGCAGCCGGCGGCGGCCTGCGCCGTCCTGCCACACGTGGCGGCGTCGCGCACCGCCGGGGTCGGGCTCTTCTCAATGCCCTCGAGCCCGGCGGCCAGCAACAAAGCTAACGCCAGGTCCGTGTTCGTCGCCGCGGCGTCCACGCTGCGGTTCTCGATCGCCGGGCGGTTGTGGGGCATGCGCACCATGCAGGAACGGTTGTTGTCGGCCAAGATCGCCCACACGGGGGGCCACGACACGCTGCCGTCGGCCAGGCAAAGCACCAGACGCTCATAGGAGTTAACGGTCGGGCACGTGAGAGCGGACAGCGCCGGCGGCGTGCTCAGGCAGTCGCACGTCGCGCTTGTCGAACTCTGCCCAGCGGTCCATCTCCGGGCAGGCGATGAGCTGGCCCTCGAGGTCATAGGTCCACAGTGGTACGGCAACGGAACGTCCGGGTCTGGCCCCGCCGCTCAAAGCCGCTACGGCGCCAGGGCTCCGTCGGGGGCGTCGGTGTCGACGGTCACCAGCGCTTCCCGGTGCCGGCACACCGCCGAGAGCACCCGGATGGTCCGGTCCTCGGCGCGGACAGCAATGAGGGGCTCATCGGCGACGTCACTGTGAACAAGTCGCCGACGTCACCTGCTCGGCCCGGCCCAAGCACAGCCACTCGTGCTGGAAGGTCGTAGAACGACCGGTCGGCGTAGCAACCGGGGGGCAGCGTCTCCGCTTCGGTGATGTCGGCGATCGACGAGTCGAGCTCGTCGGTGGCGAACGCCGGCACGGCGGCCCGGCCCGGCCCGGTGTCATCCGACCGATCCGCCCTTGTGGTCGACGATGGCGAGGAACTCCTGGGTGCGGGGCCGCTTGGGGTGAAGGAGGATGTCGTCGGGTCGGCCCTCCTCCACGACCTTGCCGCCGTCCATGAACACCACCCGGTCGGCGCACCGGAGGGCGAAGCCCATCTCGTGGGTGACGACGACCATGGTCATGCCTTCTTCGGCGAGCTCCTTGATGACGGCCAGCACCTCGCCGACGAGTTCGGGGTCTAGTGCGGACGTGGGCTCGTCGAACAGCATCACCCCGGGGGACATCATCAGGGCGCGGGCGATGGCGACGCGCTGCT
>CAXMLU010000620.1:0-3542 GCA_964194255.1 uncultured bacterium | reverse complement strand
ATGGTGCACACCGCGCGCCGACGACGCCGGCCGTCCCTCCGGTGGCGTGAAGTGACGCGCCCTCAGTGCCGCCCACTCGTTGCTGCGATCGATGTCGACGCCGTGTCGGGCCATGCGAGCCTCCCAGGGAGTGGTGACGGCCCAAACGATACGCCTACGGCCAGGTTCGGAGCGGGCTTACCCGTCCAGGCGCCCACACGGTCGGTGGTGACGCTCACCCTGATGACTACCGGTTGTCATCGTCCGATCAGGCGGGCGAATAGCTCTATCGGGTCATTGCAGGGGTGCCGTGGCTATCGGATCCTTGGGTCGGCGGGATTTCTGGGGCGCAGGGTCTCGAAGAGTGGTGAGACTGCGGCTCGGGGGAAGGGGCTGATGGCAGTGGGTGCACGCTTTCGGACACTGACGATCGGCAACGCGAAGCGACCGAGAAGGAACATGGCCGCGGCGTTGTCGGTGCTTTGCATGTCGGTCATGCTGGAGCTTGTCGGCCTGGCCCAGGCGCCAGCCGCGCATGCGGCGACTCCGGTATCGACCAAGATCGCCATCACCAGCTCTATTGGCGTCCCCGACCGCGGTGACACGGCTCTGGCCTACGACGGCAACCTCGGCACGGCGACGTATACCACGCCATCTAACGCTCAGGCCGATCCGGCGTATCTGGAGTTCGGATTCGCTAGCACGCCGGTGAATCGCTACCGAATCTACAAAGACAACTACGTCGGCCCTCACAACCTCACGATTCAATACACGACGGACACCGGGTCGGACCTTACGGCTCGCACATGGACGAACGTGACCAACCTGACCAACGGCTTCCAGGGCACCGAACTTCTCCAAGCCACCTCTGTCAACAGCGGCGGAACGGTGACGGCTGACAGACACGACAGTTCGACTAACGGGTGGGCGTCGCTGACGTTCGACACGATCACCGCGACCGGACTTCGCATCGCGTTCAGCCAAGCCATCTCGTGTTGCAACCACTATCACGTCTTTGAGTTCGAGGCTCACTACGTCGACTATCCACCTACGTCATCCATCGCGCTGACTCCGGCTAGCCCGAGTGGGTCCAACGGCTGGTACATCTCGTCGGTGCATGCGACGGTCGCCGCGGTTGACAACAACCATCCCGCCGGGATCCTCGAGATCCGATGTGTCCTCGACCCGACCAGTCCACCGGCCAGCTTCAGTGTCATGCCGGTCGGGTGTGGCTACGTTGGCACGGGCGCCGACGTCACTACGGATGGGAAGCACATCCTCTACGCCGCCAGCAACGATGCGGGCAACAATCCGAGTGACGTCGTGAGCTCCACCTTCAATATCGACCGGACCGCCCCGTCCCTGGCGTGCGACGCGCTCCCGACGTTCGTTCTCGGTGGTCCGGGCGGCAACGTCACAGCAACGGTGAGCGATACGACCTCGGGCCCGGCCATCTCGCCCGCCGCGGCTCCTGCCGACGTCTCGTCGGCCGGTAAGAAGTCTGTACTGGTGACCGGCTTCGACAATGCCGGCAACTCTTCGTCAGTCTCGTGCCCCTACATGGTGGCCTACAACGTCGTCGGCTTTAGCGCCCTCAACGGAACGATATGGAAGCGCGGCTCGCCCATCGTCTTCACCTTCGCCCTGGCGAACGCGGCTGGCACTCCCATATCCGATACCGAGGCGCAGGCGCTCGCCGCTCATTGCGGCCCACGAGCGAAGTTCCCGCCGGTTCCACCGGTCTGCGCGACGTACTCGGCGACGACTCACGCCTTCCGGATCAGCATCAAGACGTCGCTATCGACCCCTGCGCCAAGGGATTATCCCATCACGTTGAAGATCTACATCGGGCACGATCTGGTGAACTTGGCAACGGCCATCGTGCACATCACCCGCTGAGAGCCGCCGCCGTCACGCCTCGGTAAGTGCCGGGCGGGACGAGCACTGCGCCGCCTCCGGAAGCGGCCACCGCATCCAGGGCGCGCTGTACGGCCGTGGTGTCCAGGGCGATGCCGTCGCCGGGTCGCCCCGTTGGAGCGGATGTCCTCCAAGGTCAGCCGAGGATACGCTCCCTCCAATCGGGCAAAGCGGGCACCTCGCCAGCAGAGCCACCATTCGCCCGGTGCATCCCTCGGTCGCTCTCACGACCCAATCCCGTCGTCCGGCGCGCTTGTTGGGGTAGCGTACCGCCCAGCCTCAGAGACCAATTCGGCGAGCCAATACGAACGGAGATCCAGGTGGAACGACCGGGGGGACGTACCGTTGGCGCGGCAGTAGCCGCCAGTGCGCTGCTGCTGAGTGTGGCGGCGTGTTCGAGCAGCAGCAAAGTGAGCAGTGGCGCCACCACCACGGCCGCGGCCGCGGCCGCGAGTGCGCCGGTGAACTGGGCCACGGCCCAGTCCGCGGCCGCCGGTGGCGGGATGGACGCGCTGGTCACGGCGGCCAAGAAGGAAGGAACGCTCAATCTGATCGCCGTCCCCCGTACCTGGGCCGGCTATGGCGCCATCATCGACGCCTTCACCGCGAAGTACGGCATCAAGATCAATAGCGAGAACCCGGACGGCTCCAGTGGTGACGAGATCAATGCCTTGAAGTCGACCAAGGGCCAGTCATCCGCACCTGATGTGGTCGACGTCGGCAATTCCTATGCCCTGTCCGGTGCGCTCGAAGGTGACTACGCGCCGTACAAGGTGGCCACCTGGTCCGACATCCCGGCCACGCAGAAGGACCCGGGTGGCCTCTGGTACAGCGACTACGGCGGCTACGTCTCGATCGGCTGCAACGCCGCGAAGGTCGGTGGCACCTGCCCGAAGTCGATCAAGGACCTGAACAACCCCGCCTATAAGGGCCTCGTCGCGCTCAACGGCGACCCCACGAGCGCGAACGCCGCCTTCGAGGCGGTCTGGGCGACCGCGCTGGCGAACGGTGGATCGCCGGACAACATCCAGCCCGGCATCGACTTCTTCCACACGCTGAACAAGGCCGGGATCTTCAACAAAACGAAGGTCACGCCGGCGACGGTGGCATCCGGCGAGACGCCGATCGTGCTCGACTGGGACTACCTGAATGTGGGCAACGCCGACACCTTGAAGAAGCAGAACATCACCTGGACGACGGCTGACCCGTCCGACGGGCTGGTATCGGCGTACTACGCGCAGGCGGTCAGCAACAACGCCGCCCACCCGGCTGCGGCTCGGCTCTGGCAGGAGTTCCTCTACAGCACGGACACCGGCGCCGGACAGAACGGCTGGCTCCGGGGCTTCGCCCGGCCGATTGAATTGCCGGCGATGATCACGGCCGGCACCGCTGACAAGACGGCGCTCGCGCTGGTGCCGCAGGTGACGGACCCGAGCCCGTTCGCCCCGACCCAAGCTCAGGTCAGTGCGGCGAAGGCCGTTGTCACCCAGAAGTGGGCCGCAGCGGTCTCATAGTGACTGGCAGGCCGCACGGTCCGATAGCGGAGGCCGATGTTGGCGCGCTGTCGGCGATCGACGATCTCCGACCGGACACGAACGGGGCCGGGTCCACCACCCGGCCCCGCCGCGTCAGCTTGGGCTGGCTGG
>CAXMLU010000619.1:0-10088 GCA_964194255.1 uncultured bacterium | reverse complement strand
GGCCACTACTATCCCTACGCCTTCTCCATTTACGACTTTGAGCCCATCACCGGACGTCAGCATCAGCCACCCCCGGTGCACCAAACGTTCGAGATCGATGGCGCGGTGCTGTGTTCGTTCTGCCCCCGCCGTCTGGACGACGGACCCGACGTGGTGACCGCGCCATACAACCATGCGAACGTCGACAGCGATGAGGTCCTGTATTACGTGAGCGGCAACTTCTTCAGCCGGCGGGGCATCGAGCCGGGCGCGCTGACCTGGCACCCGCGGGGCATACCGCACGGACCGGCTCCGGGTGTAGCCGAAGCCTCGATCGGGAAAGAACGAACCGACGAACTGGCCGTGATGGTCGATACCTTCCGTCCGCTTGTGCTCACCGCCGCGGCGGAGACCTTCGACGACCAGGCTTATCCCACGAGCTGGATCAATTGACGGTCGTAGACACCATCGAACTGGAACTCCCCGCGGGCGGCCGCGCCCTGGTCATGGGGGGCCTGTTGCTTGGCCGCGAGGAGACGGTCGCGTCGACTTCCGCCACCGCCGAGCTGACGCAGGCCATCGACGCGTGGGCCGGGCCCGGTATCGTCGTCCTGGCCGGCGACACATTTGATCTGCTGTCGGTTCCCAACGGCGACCCGAAACCGGCGCTCGCGGCTCACCCCCGATTCACGGCCGCGCTGCGCGCCTTCGGCGAGGGCGAAGAGCGAAAGGTGATCTGCCTGCCGGGCACCCGCGACGGGCGGCTGGCCTGGGATGAGCGGGCGGGCGCCGCGGTCTGCGACCAGCTGGGTGCCGAACTCGCGTTGTCCGCCGAGCTGCGGGTCGACACCGGCGCCGGTTGCCGCCGCGTCCGCGTCGAACCCGGGCACCGTCTTGATCCTGTCAGCGCCTTCGGCGATCCCCGCAGCCAGTGCGACAGCCCGCTCAACCAGCACCTGGTCACCGAAATCATGCCCTCGGTTTCTCGTTCCGGGGGCGCCTGGCTGCATGGCATTGAGTCACTGGACGATCCGGCGTCGTTTCCCCGCTTTCTGGCGTCCCGGTTGGCCTACCGTCGCCTGGGCCGGCACGCCTGGTGGCTGCTGCTGCCCTTCCTGCTGGCGGTGGCGCTCAAGCTTCCCTTCGCCGCCGCCCTTTCCCATACCGCCCGCCACCACGGCGGGGGTCTCAGCCCGTGGACCCACCGCGTTCTGCTCGTGGGGATGGCGACGGCGGTCGACCTCATCCTGGTCGCCGTCGTCGCCGTGGCCACCGTGCGCCGGACCTGGGTGGCCCTCTCCGGCGTGGCCCTGGAGCGGCGGGGATCGGACCCGAACGAGGCGGCCCGCGCCGAAGCGCGCCAGCTCGTAACCGCCGGGTACTCCGGGCTGGTCACCGGCCATACCCGGCACCCCGAGCTCACCCATCTCGGCGACGGTTTCTACGCCAACGTCGGCTGCGACGCCGAGGTGGTCGACGAGTCGCCTGTACGCCTTACCGGCCTGGGGATGCCGCCCGTCTATCTGGCCCATCGCCAGCTGTCCTGGGTGGAATTGGAGGCGGGCGCCGAGTTGCACGCCCGCCTGCTGCACGGGCGAGTCGATCTGCCCGGCTCCACCTTCTGGGAGCGAATCCTGGCGCGGAGCCCACCGGCGGCCGAAGCCCGCCCGACGGTGGTGTCGTCCTACCCCCAGGGCTCGTCCTGGCCCCCGGTGGCGGACCGGACCCTCCGGCTGCGCCGCATCCGCCGCCTCGGTGGGGGTCTCCTCGCCGTGGCCGGCCTGCTCGACCTCATCTCCGCCTTCACCCCGCCCTTCGCTGATCGCCTCCAGGGGCTGCTCCGGCTCTTTCCCGTCGCCGTGCCCGAAGCGGCCGCCGTGGTGGTGGCCGTGTCGGGCGTGGGGCTGCTGCTGCTGGCCCGCGGCGTACGCCGGGGCCAACGCCACGCCTGGCAGGCCGCAGTGGCGATCCTCGCCGCTACTGCCCTCTTCCACATCATTAAAGGGGTCGACCTCGAGGAGGCCATCGCCGCCCTGTCCGTGCTCACCTTCCTTGTGGTCAACCGGGACGCGTTCCGGGCGACCAGCGACCGGCCGTCGATGAGACGGGGGGCCACGGCGTTGCTGGCTGGTGGCGCGTTGACCATCCTGGTCGGCACTCTGGCGGTTGAGCTCGACACCATGCTGCGCCACCGCCGCGTCCGGCTGCCCCTGCCAACGGCTATCCGCGCCGTCGCCGAACGCATGGTGGGTTTTCACAGCGTCGTCCTGCCCGAGCGAGCCGACGAGTTTCTGACCCCTGCCCTCTTCGGCGTTTCCGTCGTACTGGCGCTGCTGGCCGGGCGGCTGTTGTTCCGTCCCGTCGTGCTGCGCCGTCTGCATGCGGGCGAGGACGCGGGCCTGGCCAAGGCGCGCGAGATCGTGGCCCGGCACGGCGAGGGCACGCTCGACTACTTCGCCCTGCGATTCGACAAGCGGTACTGGTTCACGCCGTCCGGAGAAACGGTCGTGGCCTACGCCGTCTATGGCGGTGTCTGCCTGGTGTCGCCGGATCCCGTTGGTCCGGCGGCGGAGCGCGACGAGGCGTGGAGCAGCTTCCGCCACTTCGCCGACGACAACGGATGGAACGTGGCGGTGATGGGCGCCGGCGAGGAGTGGCTGCCCATCTATCGGGCCTCGGGCATGCATGACCTGTACGTGGGTGACGAAGCGGTGGTTGATGCCACCCGCTTCAACCTCGATGGGGGCCGGTACAAAGGCCTGCGCCAGGCCGTCAATCGGGTGGCCAAGTACGGCTACACCATCTCCTTCCACGACCCGGCGTCGCTGCCGCCGGCGCTCGAGACCAGCCTTCGCGACGTGATGACCAAGAGCCGACGCGGGGACGTCGAGCGCGGCTTCTCGATGACGCTGGGTCGGGTCTTCTCCCCGTCTGACCGCGGCCTGCTGCTGGCCGTCGTCCACGACCAGGCCGGTACGCCGGTGGCGTTCTGCCAGTTCGTGCCCGCCGCCGGAATTGATGGGTACTCCCTCGACCTGATGCGCCGGGACAATGGTGAGCATCCCAACGGCCTCATTGACTTCGCCGTGGTGGAGACCCTGCGGTACCTGCGCGAGCACGGCAAGAAGGGCCTCGGTCTGAACTTCGCGACCATGCGCGCCGTGCTGGCCGGCGAGTCCGGTCACGGCGTCAGCCAGCGAGCACAGCGCTGGGTGCTGCGGAGGATGTCCGATTCGATGCAGATTGAGAGCCTGTGGCGCTTCAATGCCAAGTACGACCCGGATTGGCAGCCGCGCTACGCCGTGTATGACTCGCCGGAAAATATGGTGCCGGCCGCGCTGGCCGTGGCCAAGGCTGAGTCATTCTGGGAGCTGCCGTTGATCGGCAGATTCCTGGTGCCAGCCGGGACCGAGGCCGAGGCCTCGCGCTGACCGGGCGGGACTCGATACTTCACCCGCGGTCCACCCGGCTGCCGGCGCTGGTCGGCGTCCTGCTGCTCGTGGCGTCAGCCTGCAGCGGTTCGAGCAAGCATCCGGCCGTGGCACCCCCCCGCTCGAGTTCGACCACGCTGGCGTCCTCCGCGAATGGTTCGGGCCGCGCCAAGACCGGCAGCACCGCACCGGTTGGCCACCCGACCTCGTCCGTCCCGCCGGCCGGACCCACGAGCGCGCCTCCGACCACCACTGCTCCCTCCACCACGCTGCCTCCGTTTGGGACGGGCCCGGATACCGGCGCCGTCGGGACTCTCAGCCATGCCCTGCTGCGCCCGGCGCCGTATACCCAGGTGCTGCTGCAGCTGGACGCGGCCGGCGACGCTCGGCCCTCGTCGATCGTGCTGGCCCGACTGGTCAGTGTCCTCCAGGGCGAGACCGGCAAACCGGTATCGCAGGTCCCCGGCCACACGCTGGCCGGGAAGGGCAAAGGTTGCTGGCGGGATGCCGAGATCGCCGCCGCTGGCGCGACCTACCGGGTGGCCCACACTGGCGGATCGAACGTGGCGCTGTACGTGCTCTTCCTGGACGGGTCGTACTGCACCGATGGGTCGGTGATCGGGTTGGCCTGGGCGGCGAGCAGCATAGTCATCTTCACCGATGCCGCTGCGGCGGCGGCCCCGTTGACGGTGAATCCCTCCCTGTTCGTGGAGGCCGTGACCACCCACGAACTTGGCCACATCTTCGGCCTGGTCAACATCGGCTATCAGAGCAAGACGGCCCACGAGGACCCCGCCCATCCCCACCACAGCTCTGACCAAAACGGCGTCATGTACTGGACTATTGACCGGGGCAACCTGATCCAGCAGTTCGTTACCGGCCCACCCCAGGACTTCGACCCCGCCGACGAGTCCGACCTGGCCGGACTCCGCAGCGGCATGTACTGATCTGAGGCTGGCCCTCGGTGGACACACCTGGGCCGGCGCTCGTCCGAACGCCCGAGTTGTGTGCGTGGCATTACATGGTTTGCGAGCACCAGAGCGCACGCAACTCACCTTGAGCGCCGCCAGCCCGAGTTGCGCGCGCGGCTTTTCGTGGTTTGCGAGCACCACGGCGCGCGCTACCCGGACTTCGTCGTCTCGAACATGGCCACACGCGCTCGCGCTCGCAACTCAGCCGCCGACCGCTCACCCGCCGCGGCCTGGTCGTCGGGCAGGCGTCTAACTGAAGAAGACGCCGCTGCGCTCGTGGCCGACGAGGGCGAAGACCGGTTGCGAGGTCGACGCCGGGTCGGACGTGAACGTGAAACCGGGTTGCTTGGCCGCCGGGTCGGACGTGAACGTGAAGCCGGGTTGCTTGGCCGACGACTCGGCCGTGGCGTTGACGATGGAGAAGGTGCCACCCCACCCGGAGCCACCGAAGCCGGTGTTGTTGCTGCTGTCGATGGTTACCCGGTTGATGAGGCCGGCCCAGTCGATGTCGAACGACCGCCGACGGCGTGGATGGCCCTTCGACTATGGCATTGGCGATATTGCTGTAGTCATCAATCGCCAGATGGTGGGCCCGTCAGGGACGCCCGATCCCGCCCCGACTCCACGTCAATGCTTTGAATCCGGGACGGTCCTCGTCCAGAAGAGGCCGGTGTCCATCTCAACGGGCGAAAAGTCCTTCACGCCTGGGTTGAAGTCGTGGATCTGCTGACTCCCAGCCTGGGGGTCGAAGACGTCAAGTCATATGAAGGCGAAGGTGCCCTCGGGGTGCCAGCCGTTGGCGGCGACGTAGGTGCCCTCCATGAACCGCATATCAACGTTGAAGTTGAAACGGCCCGCCGGGTTGGCCGTTGTGGGCGTCCCGTACCCATACCGTTGATGTGGCGGCGGCCACCACGCCCTTGAAATCGGTGATCGTGCAGCAGTCGCTGAACTAGCCGGCGTGACCGTCGCTGCCAGCCGAGCAGTGGTGGAAGCACGTGGTAAAAGTGGGTGTTGGTCGGGTCGAACAGGTTGCCGGGCAAGCCGTAGGGGATCGGTCTCGGCGGCAGCGATCCGTCGTCGCCAATGGCAAAAGCCGGTCGCAGGGTCGTAGCGGTCACGGCGACACCGGTTGCCGCGCCTGCCCACCAAAGGAACTGGCGTCGCGACATCCCCCCGTCCCATACGTGGGCGTGCCCGACATATCGGGATGGCGCCGCTACCGCCGCCACCAAGCGTCCGGGGACAGTAGAGCGAGACCCATAGGTCCCTCCTCCCTCTGCGCGCGTTGCCGCGAGTTGACGGTACGCCTGGGCCGGGCGGGTTGTACCAGTTCTTCGCAGCCGATGGTGCCGGGTTTAGCGGGAAGCAGCGGCCACGAAGGCGGCAACCACCGCGGCCAGCTCTTCACCCTTGTCCTCCTGGAGGAAATGCCCGGCGCCGGTGATGGTCGTGTGGGCCTGCCCAGCCGCGCCGGAGATCTGGGATTGAAGGACCCGTTCCGCTCCCCGCGTGATGGGGTCCTGGTCGCTGAAGGCGGTGAGCACCGGCTTGGTCCAACGGGAGAGGACCTCCCATGCCGCCCGGTTGGCGGCCGATGCCGGATCATCAGGCCGGGTAGGTACCAAGAGAGGAAAGGCGCGTGCCCCGGCCGTGTACGTCTGATCCGGGAACGGCGCGTCGTATGCGGCAATCACGCTGTCCGGCAACGTCGTGACGCAGCCGCCGGACACGATGCGGCCGGACGGAAACTCGGGAACCTCCTGCGAGAACTTCTGCCAGGCCAAGAAGGCGGGGCCCGGGTCACGGTCGCCCGTGGGCAGGAAGGTATTGGCGGCGACAACCCGGTCGAAGCGATCCTCGTTCTCGGCCACCAGCCGAAGTCCGATAAGTCCACCCCAATCCTGGCCGACCAGGGTGACGCCGCGCAGATCCAGCTGGTCGAAGAGCGCGGCACGCATCCAGTCCACGTGGCGTTGATAGGTGTAGTCCTCTCGCGCCGCCGGTTTGTCCGAACGACCGAACCCCACCAGATCCGGCGCGACACACCGCAGCCCGGCGGTGGTGAGCACCGGGATCATGGTGCGGTAGAGGTACGACCACGACGGCTCGCCATGCAGGAGCAGCACCACTTGGCCCGAGCGGGGACCCTCGTCGACGTAGTGGACACGGAGCGATCCGCCGTCGGCATCGGGGACGTCGACGTAGTGGGGAGCGAAGGAGTACCCGGGAAGGTTCTCGAACCGGTCGTCGGGGGTGCGCAGGGTGTGCATGACGGCGGAACCTAACCGAGCGCGGCCCTAATGCAACAATGTGGCGTGGCGGGCGAAGTCGATGACAGGCGAGGGGAAAACCCCGACGACGATGGTGAAGGCGAGGGCGATGGCCAGGGCGATGCCTGTGGTGAACGGGATAATGATCCGCGCTGTCTGTGGCTCGGCGGTCACCGCGACGGCCACCCCGCCACCACTCGAAGGCTCCTCGGACTCCGCGGCGGCGACCGGTCCGCTGTACATGAGCACGATGATGCGAAGGTAGAAGAAGGCGGCGATGGCCGCGGTCAGCATGCCGATGATGGCCAGCGCGTACGAGTGACTCTTGACCGCGGCCGAGATCACGTAGAACTTGGCGAGGAAGCCCGACGTGAACGGCACGCCCGCTTGAGCCATCAGAAACACGGTGAAGGTGAGCGCCAGCCCGGGCCGGCGGCTGGACAATGAGCGATAGGTCTCCAGCCCGTGGGCGGAGTCGCCACGGCCGGCGACCAGGGTCACCACCGCGAAGCTGCCGAGCACCATGAAGGTGTACGCCAGCAGGTAGAAGAGTGAGCCGGCGATGCCCTCAGCGCGCGCCGCCTGCAGGCCGATGAGTATGTAACCGGCGTGGTTGATCGACGAGTAGGCCAGCATGCGCTTGATGTCCTGTTGGACGACGGCCAACACCGACCCCACCACGAGGGTGAGCACGGCGAGGACCCACACGAGCGGCTGCCAGTCCGTCCTCTGCGTCGCGAAGGTGATCGTGAACACCCGGAGCAGCCCCGCGAAGCCCGCCGCCTTGGCGGCCGCGGCCATGAATCCCGTGACCGGCGTCGGCGCTCCCTGGTACACGTCGGGTGTCCACGCGTGGAAGGGTACGGCCGCCACCTTGAATCCCAACCCGACGAGCAGAAACACCATCCCGGCCAGCAGGGCGCCGTTGTGGATGATCACGTTGCGGGCCAAGAAGTCGGAGATCTCCTGCAAGTTGGTCGAGCCGGTGGCGCCGTAGGTCAACGCCACGCCGTACAGGAACAGGGCGGACGAAAACGCGCCGAGGATGAAGTACTTCATGGCGGCCTCGCCCGACTCCATCCGCTGGCGCTGGAAGCCGGCCAGGACATACAGAGAGATCGACAGGATCTCGAGGCCGAGGAACAGGACGAGCAGATCGTTGGCCGCCCCCATGAGCATCCCGCCGGAGCCCGAGAGCAGGGCCAGCACGTAGAGCTCGGGGCCGTCGAGCCCCTCCTGGCGCAGGTAGTGATCAGCGACGAGCGATCCCAGCACCAGCGCGGCACCGATCGTGATCATGATGAATACGCTGAACTGGTCGACGGCAACGGCGCCGCGCACCGCCAGGGACTGCCCGTGAATGTCGACCTCGTGCCAGAGCCATCCCGACGCGGCCAGGGATGCCAGCGCCACGACGGTGGAACAGAAGGACCAGAGCCCTGGTCGCGCCCGGCGCCGAATGAGGGACGAGAGGGTGAGAATGGCAAGCGCCCCGACGATCAGAATGATCTCGGGGAGCAGGCGGGAGTACTCCACATGGACGTGGAGCAGCGTGTTGGGAACCGACGGCGGTGCCTGCGCCAGCAACGATCCGCTCATGGCTTGGGCTGGGCCACTTGGGGCTGATGGGTGTGGGTGGCTACCTGGACATGCTGGACCAGCCGGTCTACCGATGGCTCGATCCGGGAGAGCACGGGCTTCGGGTAGACGCCGAGGAACACGATGAGCACCAACAGCGGAAGCATGACGCCGCGCTCCCGCCACGTCATCTCCGGGAAGGTGGCATTGTCACCGGTGGGCACGCCGTGGAAAACCCGCTGATAGGCCCACAGCAAATAGACCGCGGCCAGGATGACGCCCGTCGCCGCCACCACCGCCCACCATCGGTGGGTGATGAAGGTCCCGATCAGGATGAGGAATTCGCCGACGAAGCCGTTCAGCCCGGGCAACCCGATCGAGCTGAACATGACGACCGTGAAGACACCGGCAAAGAGAGGGGCGACCTTCTGTATGCCGTGGAGTTCGGCGATCAAGCGGGTATGGCGTCGCTCGTAGATCCACCCGACGAGCAGGAAGAGGGCGCCCGTGGAAAGCCCGTGGTTCACCATTTGCAGGACCCCGCCCGTGAGGCCTTGCGAGGTGAAGGCGAAGGTGCCGAGCACGATGAACCCGAGATGGGCGATCGACGAATACGCCACCAACCGCTTCAGGTCCTTCTGCATGGCGGCCACCACCGCGCCGTAGGTGATCCCAATCACGGCCAGGGTCAGCAGCAGCGGGGCCAGGTCGACGGCCGCCTGGGGAAAGAGCCCGAGACCGAAGCGCAGGATCCCGTACGTACCCAGCTTGAGGAGCACCCCCGCCAGGATGACCGAACCAGCCGTCGGCGCCTCGGTGTGGGCGTCCGGCAGCCAGGTGTGGAACGGAAAGAGAGGGACCTTGACCGCGAAGGCCACCACGAAGGCAAGGAACAACCATTTCCCGGTGGCCCCGGTGAGCAGGTGCTTCTGCAGCTCAACGAAATCGAAAGTGACGTGACCGGATGGTGACGCCAGAAAGACCGTGGTCAGGATCCCGACCAGGAGGAAGGCCGATCCGGCCAGCGTGTAGAGGAAGAACTTGAGGCTGGCATAGACCCGGTTGGCGTACCCCCACCCAGCAATGAGGAAGTACATCGGGGGCAACACGACCTCGAACATGACGAAGAACAGAAACAGGTCGAGGGCGACGAAGGTTCCGATACATCCGGCCTCGAGCACGAGCATCCAGGCGGTGTAGGCCTTGAGCTGGTCGTGCACCTTTGGCCCGGCCAGCGCCAGCGGGAACAGCACCGCCGTCAAGACCACGAGGAAGAGCGAGATCCCGTCGACACCGAGATGCCAGGAAATTCCGAAGCTCTTGATCCAGACATGCGACGTCTGGAACTGATAGTCGGCTTGGCCGAGCTTGAACTGGTAGAGCATCACCGCCGCCACCGCCGCCGTGGCCAGCGAGAAGACGAGGCCGAGCAGTTTGACCAGCTCGACGCGACTCCGGGGCACGAGGGCGACAACGGCCGCGCCGGCGACCGGCAACAAGATCAGCACGGTCAGGAAAGGGAATTGCGAAGCCGACGTGGTGAGGGTCGTCATCCGGCCCGCACCACCACGTAGCCGAGGAGTAACGCCGTCCCCGCGGCGACACCCAACGCGTAGTTCCGGACGTATCCGGTTTGCAGTCGTCGCAGCTGGCCGCCGGCCAGCCGGACGAGCGTGGCCACGCCGTTCACCGCGCCATCAACGATCCGCGCGTCCACCACGTAGGCGCTGAAGGCGGCGAAGGCTCGAACCGGTGAGTCGACGATGGCCGACACCGCGTCGTCGATACCCCACGCCTTCTTCAGCGCCACTGGCTCGAGGGCGTCATGGCTCCGCGAGGGCGACCAGACGCGGGAA
>CAXMLU010000618.1:0-3337 GCA_964194255.1 uncultured bacterium | reverse complement strand
ACCCCGTTGAATCCCGTAAGAAGCAGCACCTTGCCCGTGCGCAACACCACCGCATGGACGCCGACCACATTGGACGGCAGCGTCACCGCCGGGCCCCACGAACCCGTCTGGCTGGCTCGGGCCGCCGGGCCCGCGGCGAGTGCCGGCCGTACGACCATGCCGACCGAGACCAAAGCTCCGACGATGACGGTCGCGGCTAGCACGCGTCGGGGGTGAGTTGCCCGCACCTGTGTCCCCTCTCTTGCCCTGACGGGGAGGTGGTCGTCAGGCTGCTGACGTAGTTGGCCGGGTCGAAAATGGTCCAGCTGATGAGCGCGGCCCGCCGACGCCGGTTGGGCCTGATACCCATGGCTCGCAGAGCCGCGTCCAGGTCGTCCGAGGCGGAGAACGTCGACGGCACCGATGAGCTTCCGGGTCGGATCGTCCGCATTGGGTTCCCCCCCCTTCATCCTGGGCCAACGAATAGAACGCCGTGCTTGACGAAAGGGATGACACACCGATCTCCAAATCTTCCCGCGATGTCACCCCAAGAGCGCCCTGAGCCGTACTACCACCGGTGAATGCCGCAATGCTGGTGCTGGTGGAACCGCTCCCGGCGATCGAGGGCTTCGACGACGCGCTCGTCGCCCTCTACCGGGAGCACGCCAAGGACCTGGTGGAGATGCTCTGGGTGTTCCTCGGCGACCGCGGCGAGGCCGAGGACGTCTGCCAGGAAGCGTTCATCCGCCTCCACCGGGCGTGGGGCCACATCAACCAGTCCGGCAACGTCGGGGCTTATCTTCGGGTCACTGCCTTCAACCTGGCACGGTCGCGTCTTCGCCGGCGCATGGTCGCGGTCCGCCGCCAGCCCCGCCCCGAGCGAGAGGCGGCGCCGGTCGACGACCGCGTCGTGCTCCGGGAGGACCAAGCCGAGGTGGTGGCCGCCCTGCGCCGCCTGCCGCGCCGCCAACGAGAATGCGTCGTGCTGCGCTACTGGGACGAGTTATCGGATGCCGAGATCGCGGCGACACTCGGACTGTCGGTCAACTCCGTAAAAACGCACCTGCGACGCGCCTTCGCTGCCCTTGAAAGGACGCTGGAGACACCCTGATGCCTACCCTCGACGAACGGCTGCGCGACCTCGCTCGTGACACCCACAGCCTCGTGGACCCCTCCCCGGAGTTACTCAGCCGCATCCGTTTGGCGACGGCCGACGACTCTCGCCGTCGGGTCTGGGCTCGCCCCGCCTTCGCCTTCGTCGCGGCTGCCGCCGCCGTTGTACTTGTTCTTGCGATCTGGTTACCGCGCGGCTCGGGACGGACAGAACGGGTGACGGCCGTGCCAATGACGACGGCCGGGTTCAACGCCCAAGCCGACCAGGCATGCCGGAACTTCGTCGCCGTCGCCAACCAGAGTGCTGTCGTGTTGGCCACCGCCGACATCAAGGCGAGGGTGCTCTTCGGTGCCACCCAACGGTTGATGGACGAGGTCGACCTGGGAGTGGGCCTCTCGCCTAAGGCGAAATATCGACTGGCGCCCGCCGATGCGCGGCCCGTCCTCGTCGCGGTCAACGATGATCTGCACCGCGCCCTGGACCAGCTACGGGCCGTCGAAACCAAACCCGCCTCCGGTGATATCGCCGCCGCCCAGAATGCTTTCGACGGATACCGCACGCTGACCGGACAGGCTGCGGCGCGGCTAGCGAATTACGGAGCCCCGGCGTGCGCGGCAGTACTCCGGCCGTGACCAGGTCCTAATGCAGCTGCTTCGCCGGACCATTGCGGCCATCGTCGCCGCGCTCGCGTCGGGTCAACGCGCGGGGCGCGTCTGGGGGTCGGGCGGGCGGTGGCCTTGCCGGTCAGGTCAGGGGCCCGGGCACGGGTCCGACCGCCGGTCTCCGTTCCATGCGGTCCTGCCGGGCAGCCTCGCGCTCGTCGTGGGCCATCCACTGCGACAGCACGACGGCGACCGCCACCAGGGTCACGAAATCCCCCGCTCCCCACAGAATCGCGGCGCCGGCCTGCTGGTCCGAAAGGGAATGGGCGGCGTAAAGAGGCAGCCGGCTGCTCAGCAAGGCCAAGCCCACGATGGCGTGGAACGGCACCGCCAGAAACACATACAGGAGCCGAGCCCCGTACGGGAGCCTCCAGCGCGAGGGATCGAGCCCGACGACGGGCCAGAAAAAGAGGATGCCGCTGACAAGGAAGTGGATGTGGACGAGGGCGTGCACCACCGGATGATCGACGGACAGGTTGTACAGCGGCGTGAAATACAGCGCCACCATCGACCCGCCGAAGAGCGCCCAGGTCGTCAGCGGGTGGGTCAGCACCGCCATTGGACCGGAATGTACGAACGCCACCAAGCGGCGCTGGACGGGTCGGTGGCTGGCCTGGAGGGCCAGGGTGACCGGCGCGCCGAGGGCCAGCAGGGCCGGCGCCAGCATGCCGAGAAGGAGGTGCTGGACGACGTGCAGCGCAAAGACGCGGTCGTCGTAGCCGGCCAACCCTGAATCTAGCGCGATGGCTATAACGACCAGACCGGCGAAGAAGGCTGACGTTCGGGCCGTCGACCAGTGCCGGCCCCGCGCCGCCAACCTGGCGGTGGCCGCCGTATACCAGACGGCGCCGGCCACGACCGTCACCGAAGCTAGTGGCGAGATCCGCCAGCCGAGCAGCAACGTGCGCACGGAGACCGACGAGGTCGCGACGGCGCCGAGCGGAAGGCCGACCACACCTCGATGCTATCCCGAGGTGGCCTGGTTATCCGCCTCGAGCCGGGGGTAGGGTCGGCCCGTGACTCAGCGATGAGCCAAGTCGCTACTCCGGGACGCCACCAATTGCATCCGGCCGATCGCCGGCCGAGCATGCTGGCGGTCGGCACAACAGTGTGGTTGGCATCCGAGCTCATGTTCTTCGGGGGGCTGTTCGCCGCCTACTTCACCATCCGGGCCGCGAGCACGGCGTGGCCGCCGCCTGGTGTCAAGCTTGATGTCCTGCAGTCGGGACTCTTCACCGTCCTGCTGGTGGCGTCCTCGGCCACCCTCCAACTCGGGGAACGAGCGCTCGGGAGTGGGCAGCGGACACTGGCCCGCCGGTGGATCGTGGTCACGGTCGCCCTCGGCGCCCTCTTCCTGGCCAACCAGGGATACGAGTGGGGACACATCTCCTTCTCGGCGTCGACCCACGCCTATGGGTCGCTATTCTTCCTCCTGACCGGATTCCACGGGCTCCATGTGATCGGCGGCCTGCTAGCCATGCTTGGCGTTTTGCTGCGCATGGCCGGCCCGCAGGCTGATCCTGGCGAAGGCCCCGTGCTCGAGGTCGTCACCTACTACTGGCACTTCGTCGACGTCGTCTGG
>CAXMLU010000617.1:0-3701 GCA_964194255.1 uncultured bacterium | reverse complement strand
GGGCGTGCTGCTTGATGTCATCGGCGGGAAAGGGCAGCTCCGGCCCAATCAGCTGCTGGCGGTGTCTCTGCCGCATGCGCCACTCTGCGACGCCTCCATCGTCGAGTCGTGCGCGCGGCCGCTGCTCACCTCCCTCGGACTGCGTTCGCTGGCTCCCTCCGACCCCGAATACCTGGGCCAGCACCGCGGTTCGCCGGCGCAACGGGACCGCGCCTACCACCAGGGGACAGTCTGGCCGTGGCTCATCGGGCCCTACGTGGAAGCCGCGATGCGCACGGGCGCGACCGCGTCTTCACTCACTGGCGTCCTCGACGGCCTGGAGGCCCACCTCATGGAATGGGGACTGGGATCGGTGTCCGAGACGGCCGATGGAGATACGCCTCACGGGGCGACTGGATGTCCGTTCCAGGCGTGGTCGGTGGCCGAACTGGTCCGGGCCCGCCGGTTGTTGCGCGCCAGATAGCGGTAGCGGGCTGAAGAGGACTTCGGGGTTTTCTCTCTTGCATTAAACACAGTTTCAGCTTAGAATACTTCTGAAACTAGGAGGTACTCCCGATGCCCATTGCCATCGTTACCGGAGGCTCACGAGGGCTCGGTGCGGCGCTCGCCACCCGGCTGGTTGGCCAGGGTTGGAAGCTGGTGATCGACGCCCGGGGGAGCGACGAGCTTGATCAGGCCGCCGCTGTGCTCGGATCCGTCGTCGTCGCCATTCGAGGCGATGTGGCCGACGAATCGCATCGCCGGGCGCTGATCGAAGCCGCACAGGGGCTGGGCGGACTGGATGCCCTCGTGCTCAACGCCAGTCATCTCGGACCAAGCCCTCAACCCGCCTTGGCCGACTACCCGTTGGAAGAACTCGAGCGGGTCTACGAGGTGAACGTGTTCGCGCCGGTGCGGCTGGTCCAGTTGGCCCTGCCGCTGCTCGACGCATCCCGGCCGGCCGGTCGCATCGTGTCGATTACGTCGGATGCAGGCGCGGAGGCCTACGAGGGGTGGGGAGGATACGGCTCGTCCAAGGCGGCGCTCGAGCACGTCACGCGGATACTCGCGGTTGAGCACCCGTCGTTGCGGGTGTACGTGGTCGATCCCGGCGACATGAACACCCAGATGCATCAGGAGGCCTTCCCCGGCGAAGACATCTCCGACCGCCCGCTCCCGGAGGTGAGCGTCCCCGGTCTCATCGAAATCCTCGAGGGTGACCTGCCGAGCGGGCGTTACCAAGCGAGAGAGCTGGGAAGCCGGCCATGAGCTCGACCATCACCCCCGCATTTGTGCTCCCACCGGAGCTCGAGGCCACCGAGCCCGCCGAGGTGCGCGGCAAGGGCCGTGACGACGTCCGCCTGCTGGCGTCCTGGCGGAGCAACGGTCGCATCGAGCACCACCGCTTCACGGAGCTCCCGGATCTGCTCAACGCCGGCGATCTGGTGGTGGTCAACACGTCCGCGACCTTGCCGGCGTCGCTACCGGCGCTGGCCGCTGATGGAACCGAAGTTCGTCTCCACCTGTCCACCCCGCTGCCAGGAACAGCGTGGCTCACGGAGGTCCGCCGGGGACCGAAACCGGATCCCACCGATCGCGACGGTGAGGTACTGATGCTTCCCGCCGGCGGTCAGGCTCGTCTCCTGGCTCGTCACGCCCCCGGCTCCCGGCTGTGGCTGACCGAGCTCACCCTTCCCGGCGCGACCGTCGCCGACTATCTGCTTCGCCACGGCGAGCCGATCAGGTATGGATACGTCAAGCATCCGTGGCCCCTTTCCTCGTATCAGAACGTCTATGCGAGGGAGGCCGGGAGCGCGGAGATGGCCAGCGCCGGTCGGGCGTTCACGCCGGAGTTGATCACGGCGCTCGTCGCCGGTGGTGTCGGCGTGGCCCCGCTCGTGCTGCACACCGGCGTGTCTTCGCAGGAGTCGCACGAGCCCCCTTACCCGGAGCGGTTCGCCGTCCCCATCGACACGGCGAGGAAGGTCAACGCCACCCACGCCGGCGGCGGGCGGGTCATCGCCATCGGCACGACCGTTGTGCGGGCGCTGGAGACGGTCGCCGACGTGGCCCGCCAGGTTCACCCCGGCCACGGCTGGACCGAACTGATGGTCACCCCCGACGCCGAGGTGCACGCCGTCGACGGCCTTATTACCGGCTGGCACGAACCCGAGGCCACCCATCTGCTCATGCTGGAGGCGGTGGCGGGGGCCGACCTTCTTGAGCAGTGCTACCGGGAAGCCCTGGCCACGGGCTACCTCTGGCACGAATTCGGCGATGTTCACCTGGTGTTGCCCTAAGTCGAGCTCCAGAGGGAACACACGGGCCACCCGCGGGGTTAACTATTTGCTAACACAACGAAATGCGGGTGAAGCGATGGCTGAGACAAAAGAAATGGGCACCCGGGTCCTCCCGGTCCTCCCTCTGACGACGGGCGTTGTCCTGCCCCAGATGGTGGTGACGCTGGCGCTGGAGACCCCCGAGGCTCGGGCCGCCTGGGCGGCCGCTTCGGGCGCCGACGGCGAGCTGGTGCTCCTCCCGCGAGTAAACGGGAGTTATGCCCGAGTTGGCACGATCGCCAAGGTCGACGAGGCCGGCGAGCTGCGCGGAGGCGTGCCCGCCCTGGTCGTGCGCGGCCTCAGGCGAGCCGTCATTGGCGTGGGCGTGCCCGGCTCCGGCGACACGCTGTGGGTCCAGGTGGACCCGACGGAGGATCAGGCCCCGACTGAGCGAGCCATCGAGTTGGCGCGCGAATACCGCCTGGTGGTCGAAGCCATCCTCGAACACCGCGGTGCCGGCCGGCTGGCCGAGCTCTTCCAGGGTGTCAGCGATCCTGGCGCCATCGCCGATACAGCCGGGTACTGGCCTGACCTCGCCGTCGAACGCAAGGTCGAGCTGCTCGAGACGATCGACGTCGAGGAGCGGCTGGGCAAGGTCCTGGCGTGGGCGCGTGACGTTCTGGGTGAGCTGGAGCTCAAGGAGCGCATCCGCAGCGATGTCACGGAAGGGATGGAGAAGACCCAGCGCGAGTTCCTGCTTCGTCAGCAGCTGGCCGCCATCCGCAAGGAGTTGGGCGAGGGCGGCCCCGGCGACGGTGCCGACGCGGTCGAGGAGTATCGCCGCCGTCTGTCGGAGATGACCATGCCGGACAGCGGGCGCCAAGCGATCGAGCGCGAGCTCGAGCGGTTCGAACGCACGTCCGAGCAGAGTCCTGAGCATGGATGGATCCGCACGTGGCTCGACACGATCACCGAGCTGCCCTGGGGCCAGCGGTCCGAGGATGATCTCGATGTGGCCGCCGCCCGCCAGGTGCTGGATGCGGATCACACCGGCCTGTCCGACGTGAAGGACCGGATTGTTGAGTACCTGGCCGTCCGCAAGTTGCGCGCCGACCGCGGCGTGGCCGCGGCCGGCACGGGACGGGGCGACGGTCTGATCCTCGCCCTGGTCGGGCCGCCAGGTGTCGGCAAGACCTCCCTCGGTGAGTCCGTGGCGCGGTCGCTCGGCCGTCGCTTCGTGCGCGTCGCCCTCGGCGGCGTGCGGGACGAAGCCGAGATCCGGGGTCACCGGCGTACCTACGTCGGGGCTCTTCCCGGTCGGATCGTCCGGGCCATCCGTGAGGCAGGGACGATGAACCCCGTCATCCTGCTTGACGAGATCGACAAGCTGGGCTCCGACTGGCGCGGTGATCCGACGTCGGCGCTGCTCGAGGTGCTCGATCC
>CAXMLU010000616.1:0-5841 GCA_964194255.1 uncultured bacterium | reverse complement strand
GCTCGCGCAGCGCGTCGTCGAGCGCGACCAAAACGATGTCGTCGCCGTGCAGCGCGACCATCCCGCCGAAGTGCCCCCGCCAGTCGATGATCGGTGATGCGAAGCTGAAGAGGAGGTTGATGCCGAGCAACGCGACGATCGGAGTGGTGTCGGCACCGACTCGACGAGCGATCACAAAGTAGGCGGCGAAGATGCCGAAGATGGCGCCCGAGGCACCGACGCTGGCGCCTCCTGGCGGGCCGAACACATACCCGGCCACCGACCCACCCAGGGCGGCGAGAAAGTAGAGGGCCGCGAACCGCACGCGGCCCATAGCCACCTCCACCTGCGGCCCGAACGCGATGAGCGCGGCCATGTTGAACGCCAGGTGGATGACGCTACCGTGCAAAAACGTCGACGTCAGCAGGCGCCACCAGTCCCCGCCGGCCACCAACGGGTGGAACAGCTCGAAGCGGGTAAGGATCGTCTGTCCGCCGATCTTGACGCCGGCACTCTCGGCTATATAGATGGCGACGTTGGCCATCACAAGGACAGTGCTGACGTGCCATCCGGCCACGGCCCGAGCGCCGAATGGCGTGCGAACCACCCGTTGACTGCGCGCCCCTGACCGGATGCAGTCGGGACAATGCGACCCGACCGCCGCCGGCGTCAGGCACTGGGGGCAGGTGAGGGTGTCGCAGCGAGTACAGGCCAGAGGACGATCGGTGGGACCGTGCTGGCGACAATGCACAACCGCCTGATTGTCGGCCCCTTCGGACATTCACCGATGATGCCACGGCCCGCGGGGTACACCACTGCGGGCGCGATCACTGATGATTGATCATGAACGTGGCGGCCCGATCGAAGTACTCCAGCAACTCGGCCTGCTCTTCGGGGTCTGCGCCGGAACTGCGCACGGCGGCCTCCATGTCCTGCCACCACGCGTCTCGCTCCGCCTGACCTATGACGAACGGGGCGTGACGCATCCGCAGTCGGGGGTGGCCCCGCTCCTCGGAATATCGCGTGGAACCACCCCAGTACTGAATAAGAAAGGCGGTCAACCAGGCTCTCGGCTCGGACAGGTCGTCCGGATACAGCGGTCGCAGCACCGGATCCTGCTCAACGAGCGCATAGAAGTGTTCTACCAGCGTGACGAAAAACTCGTCACCGCCTACGCGATCGTGCAGTGTTCGGGGCACTGACCGATTTTGCTACGCGATCCCTCCCCGCGCCTCACCGGCGCTGAAGAAAATGTAGTCACGGTGCATCTGGCGGATCACGCGCTCGCCGACCGGCGCGACGCGGGCTCGATCGCGCTCGATGCACTCGTCCAACCCGACATCGAAGACCTTGACAACCACCTCGGCGCGATCCTCCACCATCCGGCGTATGTGGGTCTCGTGGCGCGAGTCGAGGTTGGTGTCATCGACGATCACGTCCTTGCCCGCGGCGAGGGCGGCGAGTATCAGGTGATCGCGGACGGCCTCGATGAAGGCTTCGTTGTCCTTCGAGTGCCGGCTGCTGTCGAGCATGGCTCGCAGCTCGTCTTTGTTCACCCGTTTGTAGCGGCCGGGCTCGGCGGCTAGCACCGATCGCGCCCACGTGGTCTTCCCGGAGCTGGGAAGCCCTTTGGTGATGATGACTTGGGCCATGAGCGGTTCAGAGCGTAGGTCACTGTGGCAGAGTCCGACCATGGACGCTGGACCTCTGGCCGACCTACGGGTCGTGGACTGCTCAACTCTCATCGCCGCGCCTGGGTGCGCTCGCTACCTGGCCGACTTCGGAGCGGACGTCGTGAAGGTGGAGCGCCCTGGTCTGGGAGACAGCATCCGCGGCCTGGGCTGGAGGCACCCGACGGACGGCGAGACGTTGTGGTCCAAATTCGAGAACCGCAACAAGCGATGCGTGACCCTCGATCTCAAGTCAGCTGTTGGCAAGGCCGCCTTTCTGGACCTGTGCGACCATGCCCACGTTCTGGTGGAGAACTTCCGCACGGGCACCCTTGAACGGCTCGGCCTCGGGCCCGACGTGCTCCATGCCCGCAACCCGGGGCTGGTCGTCACCCGGGTCAGCGGGTTCGGCCAGACCGGTCCGTACGCCGGCCGGCCTGGTTTCGCCACGCTGGCCGAAGCCATGTCCGGCTTCGCGGCCATCAACGGGGAGCCCGACGGCGCTCCGCTGCTCCCGCCCATCGCGCTGGCTGACGACGTCACCGCCCTGGTAGCGGCGTTCGCCACGATGGTGGCGCTGCACAGCGGCGTCGGCCAGGTGGTCGACACCAACCTGCTCGAGTCGATGCTCCAGATGATGGGCCCTCTCCCGATGTTGTGGGCCACGTTCGGGGAGCTTCAGCCCCGCCTCGGCTCCGGCCTGCCCTACAGCGTCCCACGGGGCACGTTCCGCTGCTCCGATGGCGCGTGGGTGGCCATATCCACGTCATCGGAGCCCATCGCCGAGCGGGTCATGGCCCTGGTCGGTCTGGGCGACGACGACCGGTTCACCAGCGTGGCCGGGCGGGCCGAGCACCGCCATGAGGTCGACGCGGCGGTGGCCGCGTGGATCGGCCAGCGGCACCTGGACGACGTCCTCGATGGCTTCCACGCCGCCGATGCGGCCATCGCCCAGGTCCTCACCATGGCCGATCTGGCCGTCGATCCGCACGTAGCGGCCAGGGAAAGTCTGGTGGAGGTGGACGGCGTCGTCATGCAGAACGTGGTGGCTCGCCTGTCCGCCACACCGGGCCGGATCCGGTGGGCGGGCCGCCCGCTCGGCGCCGACGATCCGGCTTGACCGACCCGCGAGCAAACCGGCGACCAATTGATGCGCCGCATCAATTGGTCGCCAGTTCGTGAGGCGGGCGATACGTATCCCGACACCTCTCCGGCGCCACGTTGAGTCGACAACTGGCTGTCGACGTAACGTGGACACAAGCCTGTGTGCCTGGTGTATTGCCTCTCAGATGCTCGGCAAGGACCTCAAGCAAAGGGGAGATACCGAATGAGCGACACCCAGCAGGGTTATGACTGGTGGCAGGCGTCCGACGGCAAGTGGTATCCGCCCCAACCCGCCCAAGCTCCACCGCCCCAATGGCAGCAACCACCCCAGCAGTGGCCGGGGCCCCCGCCGGCCCAGAAGACAAGCGGATTCTTGAAAGGCTGCCTGATAAGTCTCGGCGTGCTCGCCGTTCTTGGCGTCGTGGTGATCGTCATCATCATCGTCGCCGCTGGCCACGTCGCCAAGAAAATCAACAACACCGCCGATGCTGGCAACCTGGGTGGATCGGCCCCAGCCGCCGCGTACACGGTGGGCCAAACTGCCACGACCGGCAAGTTCCGCGTGACCGTCTATGCGGTCAAGGATCCCTACACGTCAACCAACCAGATCTCGACGCCACCCGCCGGCGACCATTACGTCGAAGTGGACGTCCAGGTCACCAACCCGGGTACGAACCAGCAGGCCTTCTCTTCGGTGTTCGGGTTTCACCTGCTCGACTCCGCCAATCACCAGTACGACGAGACAGTGTTCACGGGGGTCTCACCCGGCCCGCCTGATGGTCAGATCGCCGGAGGCCAGAGCATCCGCGGCTTTGTGGTCTTCGCCGTCCCTGACGGCACGACCGGACTCAGGCTCCGAGCCCAAGGCAGCCTGACTGCGGCCGGCGCCGTGTTCACCCTGTAGACACAGGGTCCTTTGAGTGGCCTATCAACGCGAGCCGATGCTCGTGCATCAACTCGACCTCGCGCATGGACAGAGCCCGGTATTTGACCGCCATAACGTTGTGATCGTGGCATTCATCGCGGATGGCGATGATCTCGGCGATCCTCAGCCGAATGTCCTCCAGTTCGGGCTCCATGCCTCTAAGCGTGGGGACGTATTGGACCCGAGGATAGAGGCGGACCGTACTAACGGCCCTTGCAAGCGCCGTCGTTGTCTTGATACGCGTTCATCACCGAGCGGACACCGCCGAGGCGCACGGCCATTTCGAAGGGCACGAGAAATACATCCGCCAGGTCCCGCGGGCCAACGTGGGCCGGGGCCAGGTAGGAGGTCGTCGACGCGCGCCGTCACGAGAGGCTGGCCAGCACCTCAGGCGGAAGTTCCCCGCCCGCTTCGACCCAGGAGATCACCGTGGCCACGCCTTCGTCGGGGTTGTAGACGTCTTCCTCGTAGGACCACTGGCCCTCGCCGGCATAGTGAAGGATCACGTGCACCGGCCACTCGAACCGGCGATCGCCTCCCGTCGGGTCCGGAAGGCGCTGAATGCAGCGCATCGTCACCCGGTTGCCGTCGATGAGATACCAGTCGACTGGGAACTCCATGCCCGGGAAGGGCTGCATAACCGACGTAATCCACTGCCGGATCTCGTCGCGCCCGGTGAAGGTGCCGTAGTGGTGCTCCCGGTAGCGGGCGTCGGGCGTGAACTGGTCCGCCCACTGGTCCCAATCGCCGGTCGCGACCGCCACCTTGCCCCGCTCCACGTACCGGTGGAACTCAGTGTCTACCTCGTCGCGGGGAAACGGCGGCGTGGGCGGCTCGGGTGCCCACCCCTCGATGCGCCGCAGACTGAAGTCGGGAGGTGTGTCCCGCTTGCCGCCGGCCTTGAGCCAGTCCACGAAGACGCGGGCGGCGTCCTTGGGGTTGTAGTAGTCCTCCTCGTAGGACCACTTGCCGTTGCCCGCGTAGTGAATCACGGTCGAGTTGGGGAACTTGTACTCGGCGGTCCCGCCGGCCGGATCCGGTAGGATATTCCAGATGTAGAAGACCACCCGGTCGTCCTCGATCATCGACCATTCGATGTCGAGGGTCATCGCCCGGTAGTCGGCCATCGTGCTCGTGATCCACGCCTTGATGTCGTTGCGGCCGTGGAACATCCCGAGGTTGTGCTCGATGTACTCGGCGTCGTCGGTGAACAGGTCGGCCCAGCCCTCCCAGTCATGGCCCTCCGCGCCGAGACGACAGAACTCTTCGAACGCGGCCTGCACCTCTTCGCGGGGATGGCTCACGGGAACTGACGCTACCTCGGTCACGGCAGGACGGTCTCGGTGTCGCGGCCGGAATGCAGGACGGTGCCAGGGGTGGCGCCGGTAGCCGCGCCATCGACGATCGTCTCAACGCCGTTCACGAGGACCCGGATGACGCCGGTGGACCCGGCCGTCAGTCGGGGCGCGTTGCCGGGCAGGTCGGCGACGAGGGTGGCCGCCTCCGAGCCGATGGTCTCCGGGTTGAACACGACCAGGTCAGCGTGGTAACCCTCGGCGATCCGGCCCCGCCCTCGAAGTCCGAATAGCCGGCCGGGGGCGTCGGTCACCATCTGTACCGCCCGCTCGAGAGAAACGAGGCGGCGGCCACGAAGCATGTCTCCGATGAAGCGGGTCGTGTACGGCGCTCCACACATCCGGTCCAGGTGGGCGCCGGCATCCGATCCGCCGAGAAGGGCACGATCGTCCTGCCACACCTGGCGTCTCAACTCCCAGGTGGCGTCGTCGTTGTCGGGAGGCATCGGCCAGAGCACCGTGCGCAGACCGTCGTTGATGACGAGGTCGACCAAGGTGTCGAAGGGACCGGAGCCGCGCTCGGCGGCCAGATCGCCGACCACCCTGCCCTTCAGCCCCTCGTTTTCCGAGGAGAAGGTGTCGCCGATGACGTAGCGGCGAAAGTCGGCCAGGCGCCGGAAGACGCCAGCTTCCTCGCTGTTGGCGCGCGCCAGCATGGTCCGCCGGGTCTCGGGGTCGCGCAGCCTCTCGATGCGCTCCGGGATCGGGAGCCCGAGGATCGGGCCCCAGCCAGGCAGCATGTTCAACGCGCAGTACGTGCCGAAACTCATGTTCATCGGCACGAGGACCGGCATGGTCAGGGCCACAA
>CAXMLU010000615.1:0-2367 GCA_964194255.1 uncultured bacterium | reverse complement strand
ACCCCGCCGGCGGGGTCCAGGACCGTCCGCCAGGCGTACGCCTTCACCAGGTAGCTGGCCCATAAGGGCAGCACCAAGGCGACGGCCAGGGCCCGACGAGTACGCCGGCGAGCCACCTTGGCCATGAAGAAGGCGACGGGCAGCGCGAGGACAAGGTCAATGATGGTTACGGATAGCGCCACGCGAATCGTGCGCAGCGTGACGTCGCGGAACGTGGCGCGGGTGACCAGGTCGTGGAGGTTGCTCAAGGTGATCTTGTGCACCAGCGCGCTCGTGAACACATCGGTCGTATACAGCGAGGTGAGAAACAGAGCGAGGAGGGAGCCCACGTAGACGACCAGCAACCACAGGACCGGACCGCTGATAAGGCTGCCGAGCTGAAGGCCAGGGTGACGCGAGAGGACACGCGATAGTCGTCGCCCTGGCTTATTCCTCGGCGCGGCCGTCACCACGCCGGTCTCCGGCGTTCCCAGCCGGGGCTACCCGGCCGGGAACAGGCAACCGTCACTTGGCCCGAATGTCGTTCCAGGCCTGGGTCCATTGCTGGTTGTCCATGCAGACCACGTTCTTGCGACCGTCGAGGCACTTGGCGGTCGGCGTGGTCCAGTACCGCAGCTGACTAGCAAAGGTCGCGTCGGTTGCGTGGTAGGTCGTGCAGTGCGTCTTGTCCACGGTCAAGGTACACGCCTTCGGGTTGGCGGGTGCTTCGCCAAAGTACTCAGCCACCTGCGCCTGGACGGGCGGTGAACTGATGTAGTTCATCCAGTCGTACATGCAGTTGGGGTGGGCCGCCTTGGATGAGATCATCCAGGTATCCGACCAGGCCGTGGCCCCCTCTTTCGGCAGGACGGTTTGCACGCTCTTGGCGTTTACTCCGTTGATGGTGTTGGCGATCACCTGCCAGGTCGAGCCGATGACGAGGCTGCCTTTCTCGAAAGCATCTGCCGCCTTGAGGTAGTCGGACCAGTACTCGCCCACGATGGTCTTCTGCTGCTTGAGCAAGTTGATGGTGGCGGTGAACTGCGTTTGGTCCAGCGCGTAGGGATCCTTGATGTTGAGTGCCGGCTGCGCCTTCATGAGGTACAGGGCGGCGTCGGCGATATTGGTCGGATCGTCGTAAGCGGTGACCTTCCCCTTGTACGGAGAGGCCGGATCCCACACCACGCTCCATGAGTCTGGCGGGGTGGTGACCACCTTGGTGTTCCACATCAGCAGGTTGGCACCCCAGCCGTGCGGCATCCCGTAGGCGGTCCCGTTGAGTGAGTTGTAGTTCTGAATCTTGAGGAACGATTCCACGTCGTTGTAGTTGGTGAGCAGCTTGAGATTCACCGGCGAAACTTGGCCGGCGGCGATGAGGCGCTGACTGGCATTCCCTGACGCGGAGACACCGTCATACTGGCCGGTGCCCATGAGCTGCACCATCTCGTCAGAGGTGTTCCCGATCTTCACGTTGACCTTGCAGCCGGTCTGCTGCGTAAAGGGGCCGACCCAGTTGGCCTTCGGATCATTCGCCCCACTCTCGGCGTAGCCGGCCCACGCAATGATGTTGAGCGCTCCCTCCCCCGCCCCGATCGTCTGCAGCGCCGTTCCTCCAGGCAGGTTCGCACTAATACTCGACTTTGCCGAGCTGCCGCAGCCGGCGGCGACGAGCACCAGGGCGGCGACCGCCGTGACGGCGAAGCGCCGATGAATCATCCATCTGGTCATGCATCCCCCCTCAGGGTTGTGTCGGATAAACCTCGGACTTGAGCAGCTGATCGAACTGGCGGCTCCATGCCAACCGCACTGGACGCCCCTGCTTCGTCCGCGTGGCCGCCTCGGACGTGTCGCGGTTCTGCTCGACGGCGACCAGCTGTCCGCCTCTGTCGAGATCGACGATGTAACGCGTTCGCTCCCCGAGGTACACCGAGGAGCGGATGGTGCCGGCGACCCGGACCTCGCCCAACTCAGGACGGGGCGTGCCGTCGGGCGGCACCAGGTTGATCTTTTCCGGCCGCACCGTGAACGGCTCGCTCGAACCTCGCAGCCGTTGGGCCAGATCGCCCTCGATGACGTTCGATGTACCCACAAATCCGGCCACGAACGCTGACGCAGGGTGTTCGTACACTTCGCCCGGGGGGCCGACCTGCTCCAAATGGCCATTGGCAAACACGGCCAGCCGGTCGCTCATGGCCAGCGCTTCGTCCTGATCGTGGGTCACGTAGATGAAGGTGACACCGACCTCACTCTGGATCCGCTTCAACTCCACCTGCATCCCCTCCCGGAGCTTCAGGTCGAGCGCACCAAGCGGCTCGTCCAGCAACAGCACGCGCGGCCGGTTCACCAGCGCCCGGGCCAGGGCGACGCGCTGCCGCTGGCCGCCCGAGA
>CAXMLU010000614.1:0-2005 GCA_964194255.1 uncultured bacterium | reverse complement strand
TCGGCGATGATGTTGCGCTGGATCTCGCTCGTCCCGCCGGCGATCGTGCTCGCAAACGAGCGGAAGTACTGCTCTGCCCACGAGCCCTGCCGCCAGATGGACGGACCGAGAACGTCGGTTCGGACGCCTGCTGTGCCGACCGCCTCCATCCCCGTGAGATAGCACCGCCGCTCCACTTCGCTAGTGACCAGCTTCAAGATTGAGTGCTCCGGGCTGGCTGCCCCCCGCACGAACTTAGAGAAGCCTTGGTAGCCCAGCAGCATGATCGCCTGAGAGTCGATGGCCAGCCGGGCGACCTCGTCCCGGAAGCGGTCGTCGCGCCCTATACGCGGATTGTCCTTGCCCAGCGCGACCAGTTCGTCGGCGCACTGCTGCACGCTCTGCGCATTTCCGATCCAGAGCATCCCCCGCTCGTGGGCCAGTGACCCCTGCGTGATCGCCCACCCCTCGTTCAGTGTCCCCAGCAGGTTCTGCCGAGGCACGACGACATCGGTGAAGAACACCTCGTTAAAATCGGCGTAGTCCTCGCCAGTCAGTTCCGGAAGAGGGCGGCAGGTGATGCCCGGCGTCTTCATGTCGATCAACAGGGCGCTGATGCCCTTGTGCTTCGGGGCATTTCGGTTGGTGCGAACAAAGCACAGGCACCAGTCGGCGTGATGTGCTCCTGAGGTCCACACCTTCTGTCCGTTCACCACGAAGCTGTCCCCGTCAAGATCGGCGCGGGTGGAAAGCGCGGCCAGATCGCTGCCCGCGCCCGGCTCGCTCATTCCCAGGCACCAGGTGATCTCGGCCCGCAGCGTTGGGAGAGCAAAGCGCTCTTTCTGTTCCTGCGTCCCGTGATCGACGATGGATGGCGTGACGATGGAGAGGCCCTGCGGGTTCAGGCTGCGCGGGATCTGCTCCCTCGCCAGCTCCTCGAAATAGATCATCTGCTGGACGGGAGTGGCGTTACGGCCGCCGAACTCGGGCGGCCAGCCGGGCACAAGCCAACCGTCGTCGTACATGCGACGCTGCCACGCCCGAGCCCACTCCGGTATGTGAGCGCTCGAGAGCTTGGCCACGGTCATCTCCTGGCGGGGCGGCATGTTGACCGCCAGCCAGGCCCGAAGCTCGGACCGGAATTCCTCGTCCTCGTCTCGGTAACGGAGCCGCATACTCTGAAACCTAGTGCCCATCGCGGAGGCACTAGCTTCAAGCGATGGACTTCGAGTTCTCCGCATTTCAAGAAGAGATGCGGGACACAGTCAGGCGCTATCTGTCCGAGCAAGCGCCTCTCGCCTACGTGCGCTCCGTGCTGCCGTTGCCGTCAACGCCCAAGGACACGGCGTGGAAGGGTTTGTCTTCGCTCGGGGCGACCGGGCTGCTCGTACCTGAGGGTCAGGGAGGCAGCGGCCTCACCATGGTGGACATGGGGGTCGTCTTGGAGGAAGCGGGGCGTGCGCTCTACCCCGGACCCCTACTGTCGAGTGCAGTGGGCACCGTCACCTTGCTGGCCGAACTCGGCGCGACCGACCTGATGGATGGCCTGGCTTCGGGAGACGTGGTCGGGACGGTCGCCCTGCTGGAGCCCGGCAACCGTTACCGCTGGCATCAGCCCACGACTGTGGCCACGTCGGCCGGCGTCCTTACCGGACAAAAGGTGGCCGTGGCCGACGCCGCCGCCGCCGATGTCCTCCTCGTGGTGGCGAGCGCGCCTGGCCGGCCGCCCGGGGCGGGTGGCGACGTGGCTGTCTACGCCGTCGACCGCGACGCCCGCGGCCTCGACGTCGTCCCGACTCCAACCGTCGACGGGACCCGCAAGACGGCCACGGTCACGCTGTCCGAGACGCCCGGGCGCCGGCTCGGCGCCGGCGACGCCACCCCCGCCGTCGCCGCGACCGTCGACCGGCTGATCATCGGCGCGGTCGTCGACGGCGTAGGCGCGGCTGGACGGGCCCTCGAGATGGCCGTCGAGTACGCCAAGGTCCGAGAGCAGTTCGGGCGCCCCATCGGTTCGTTCCAGGCC
>CAXMLU010000613.1:0-3008 GCA_964194255.1 uncultured bacterium | reverse complement strand
GTCCTCAGGAGCGGCGGGGAAAGGGTCTTCCGGGGCCAGTCGGTACTCGACGCTGACCACCAGCGCGCCGGCGCCGGCGGCCAACCGCCGGCAGGTGGCATCGGCGCCATTCATGCTGCCGATGACCCAGCCGCCTCCGTGGAACCAGACGAGCAACGGAAACGGACCGGTGCCCTCCGGCCGGTAGACCCGGACGGGTATCTCGCCGGCGGTGCGGTCCTCGACCGCCGGCAGTGCGGGGACCTCGCCGTCCATCACTCCAGCGAACTGCTCGAAAAACACGCGGGCGGCCGGCGGTTCCATCTCGGTCATGAGCGGCCCGCCGGCCTCGGCCAGTTGATCCAGCAGTGTCTTGACGATCGGGTCAACGGGCATGCGCGAACCTATCCTTCGGAGCGATGCCCCGCACCGACGACTCCGCCGCCTACGCGGTGAACTGGCGCCAGGTGCTCGCGGCCGACGGGCTCATGGGCGTGGCCGCAGTCGTGGCCGGCATCGTGCTCCTCGCCGTCAGTACGGTGGTGATCGGCGCCGGGCTGGTTGCACTCGGTCTGCTGTATCTGGCCGCCGTCGGCCGCCGCTGGCGGCGCTGGCAGCGCCTTCGTTCTGACGCCGGATTATGACGGCCGCGGCGCCCGGAAAAAATCTCCCACTTCTTCTTCTTTCACCCGCGGCGGAGTCTCCCACCGGTGGCGGACCATAAATGGTCCGCGGTGGGGGCCAGACTCCGCTACAGGCGCCAGAAGACGTTTGTCTCCGTGCAGATCGGACGAATCGGAGCGCCAGGCCGGTCAAACGACATCGTCACCCTCTTCATCATCGGGGAGGACAAGATCCCAGCGATCCCGGCAATCCTCACAGCGGTAGCTCATGATGTCGCCGGCCTTCGGCGGGTCGTCGGCCGGCCAGGTGGTCAGCAGATGGGCGCGGCCGCCGCAGTCGATGCAGGTGATGATCTCCTCGGGCTCGTGGGTCACGGAGCCCGCACCTGGACAAAGATGCCGGTCGCCTCGACGGCCACCTGCCCGCCGGCGAGCAGCATCCGGCCGAACACCCGATGGCGACGCCTGGCCTCCGCTACGGGTCGCCACGCCTCAACGGTCACGGTCCGGCCGTCGATGGGCACCGGCCGGCGGTACTTCAGATCGAGCGTCGCGGTCATGGTGTGGGCGCCGTCGAGAGCCCAGCCGAGCCCGCCCATGGCTTCGTCGAGAGCCGTCGCGGCGAGCCCGCCGTGCAGCAATCCCGGCGCGCCCCGGTGGATCAATTGGGGCACGAACCGGGCCACCAGCCCCGGCGGCTCCACCGAGAAAGTGAGGCCGAGGTTGGCCGGGTTGTCCTCGTGCATACGACGGTGACCCTAGGCTCCGAGGGTGCGGGTCGTCGGAGGGGAGGCCAAGGGCCGGCGGCTAAAGGCGCCACCGGGACGCGGGACGCGACCCACGCGCGACCGAGTCCGCGAATCCATGTTCGACATGCTGGGCAGTCTGGACGCGGTGGAGGACGCCGACGTGGCCGACCTGTTCGCCGGTTCCGGCGCGCTTGGTATCGAGGCCCTCTCCCGGGGGGCCCGCTCGGCCACGTTTGTTGAGCAGGACCGCGAGGCGGCCGGCTTCATCCGGGCCAATCTGACCGCCACTGGGCTGGCCGGCACCCACGCCAAGGTGGTCACGGCCGATGTTTTGCGCTGGCTGGACACCGCCACCCCTTTCTCCCTCGTGCTGGCTGACCCGCCCTTCGCGTTCGACCAATGGCCGCGCATCTTGGCCAAACTCGCGCCCTTGGCCGGCCTGGTCGTGTTCGAGACCAGTGTCGATGTCGCCCCCGGCCCGGCCTGGGATGTTCTCCGGATGAAGCACTACGGCAGTAGCGTGGTGATCGTGGCTCGTCCTTCGTGAAAGGTGGCAAGTGAGGACCGCCCTTTTCCCCGGGTCCTTCGACCCGTTCCATAACGGGCACCTGGAGATCGCGGAGACAGCCGCTCGCCTCTTCGACCACGTCGTTGTGGCCACCGTCCGCAACCCCCAGAAAGGGGAGGCCCTATTCACGCTGGACGAGCGCGAGGCCATGATCGCCGAGTCCGTCGCCCACCTGCCCAACGTGACCATCGCCTCCTTTGCCAGCCTGGTGGTTGATCTGGCCCGCCAAGTCGGCGCCGACGTCATCATCAAGGGCCTTCGGGCCGCCTCTGACTTCGAGGCCGAGTTACAGCAGGCGCAGATGAACAAGGCCGTCTCCGGCATGGAAACCCTCTTCATCCCCTGCGCCTCGGCGCACTCCTTTGTCGCCTCCAAGTTCGTGCGTGACTTCGCCCGCTTCGGCGGCGCCAGCCGCATCGCCTCCTTCGTTCCCGAACCCGTAGCTAACCGCCTGAAGGACAAGTTCGCCTCGTGAGCCTTTTCGAACCCGGCTCGGATGCGCCCGACTCTGAGGCGTTGCTCCGAAGGATCATCGAGATCATCAGCAACGCCAAGTCGATGCCTCTCTCGACCACGGTGCGCATCGAACGTGACGAGGTCCTGGAGTTGCTCGAGGACGCCTCCAGCCGCCTGCCCGAGGAACTCCGCCAGGCCCGCTGGATGCTGAAAGAGCGCACCGAGTACCTCGAGAAGGTCAAGCGGGAGGGCGAGGAGATCCTGGACGCGGCTCGAGTCAGGGCCGAGCGCATGGTGCAGCGGACCGAGATCGTCCGAGAGGCTCAGAGCACCGCCAAGCACACCGTGGAGACCGCCCGGGAGAACTCTCGCCGCCTCCGCCACGAGGCCGAGGACTACTGCGATCAGAAGCTGGCGTCTTTTGAGATCATCTTGGAGAAGACCCTGAAGACCGTGCAGGCCGGGCGGGAGAAGCTCCGAGTGGTTCCCCTCGCGCCCGCGGACGGACCGGAGGGGTTGGGCGCCGGGGGCGAGGATGAGGAAGACGCCTTCTTCGACCAGGACAGGTTCTAGACGGGGCGAGATGCGTGAGTAAGCAACCGTTTCTCCTTAATGTCAATGCTCTGCGGCGGG
>CAXMLU010000612.1:0-7886 GCA_964194255.1 uncultured bacterium | reverse complement strand
CTGGCGATCCGGCTCGGATAGCGGCGGGCCCATGCGGTGTCGAAATCCACACCGGTTCGCCGCTCGGGCGCGGGGAGCGGGACACCTCCCGGCCACGTCGGCTTCGTCCACGGAAACCGGCGAGGGCCGATGCTGGGAAGCGCTCTCATGTCACATCGGCAATGGCCAAGGGGGGAACGCGCAGATGGGTGATCGACGGATGCCGTCCCACCACGTCCTCGGCCATCTCGAGGGCGTCGCGAAGCGTCGATGCCGGCTTGAACCCGAGGCGGCGAACAGCCTTCACGTCGCCACCGACGATGATGACCTGGCCGAGATGCTGCAGCGCGTGCGCGCACCAGTACCACATGTAGAACGGATGGACGCCGTGGTAGGCGTAGCTCGTACGGTAAAGGTGGCGATACCACTCGTCGGTCGCGAAGCGCTCCTCGTACGTCTTCTCGACTTCCAGCGGATCGGTCGTCTCGGCCAGCACTTCCTCGAAAAAGTCGATGTAGCTCGGATGGTGGACCGGGTTGAACTCCCAGGGCGTGGGGTGCGACAGGATCAACACTCCGCCTTCGCGGACGAGCGGTCGGCCCCGATACAGATTGAAGAAGTAGCCGAGGCCAAGACAGGCCACGAGGATCGGGTTCATGATCGAGTTCACGTTGTACGGACAGATGTACGGCAAGCCCATCGTCAACACGTCGGTCTGCCCTTGCACATCGACGAGCTGCTGGCGATACACGTGTTCGGTCGTCACCGCGTGGACCGCTTCCACCTCGCCCGCCTGTACGCTCGCCAACTGATGCGGCGAGCGGATGGAATGAAAAATGGATCGGGCAATTCCTGACGGGGTACGGGTTAGGGCCTTGCTGGCCCCAAGGAACGCGGCCCGGTCTCTCGCCCCCCACTCCCACTCCCGCTTCTGGAGGAAAGAGAATTCCTTGGGGAACGTATCGGTGTTGAGCGTGGTCTCGATCTGGAAGATCTTCAGCCCGGCATCCCGGATGAGACGGCCCATGCGCCAGTTCGACGTATGCAGCTCGGAGTGATGCTGATCCATGAACGAACGGCTGTGTTGCATCGTTCGCACGTTGTGGTGATGGCGAAGAGAACGGTAGGAAGCCAGTCCGGTCGCCACGCTCTTGTGGCCCCCGTCCATCGCCACCAGGTTGATGTTCACGTAGATCAGCAGGTCCGACTCGGCCGCCCGTCGATTGAGCTCGACGTCCTCGCCCTGGTCTGTCTGGCCGAGATGCACTAACGCGTCGGGGTCCTCGGCGTCATGCTGGGTGAGCAGGCCGCTCGGCGCGAACGCGTCGTAGATGCGGTCACCGAGCGCGTGGCGCAGCTCGGCTTCGGTCATGCGCCGGTGCAGGGCCAGGGCAGCGATGAGCACCACGTCGTCGACCCCGGTCTGCGCGGCGAGATCGAGGACGGCCTCGATCACCCGCTGGCGGATATCGGGACTCCGCATGGGCGGAAGCGGCAGAGAAATGTCGTCGAAGGCGATCGTCAACCGCATGCCTGGCTTCAGCAGGGCGGGAAGTGGTGCGCTGTCGCCGAGCGGGTGAAGGAGCGCATCGATGATGGCGTCATCAGGATGGGAAAGGGCGGCTACCGGCTCGGGTGGGTACACGATCCTCGACCCGGTGGGAAGCCGTTCGAGGCGGAAGCCTTCGCCATGCCAGAAGAGGGTCGGCGGCGTGGAGCGATCCACCTCGAGCACGAAACCGGGCCTGGGCATCAGCGATGCTTCTCCTGTCTCAGGTCGAAAGCGATCTTGACGGCACCGCGGCGACCAGCGTCGGTGGCGTGTTGGATGGCATCGCGGAACCGGTCCAGCGGATAAACGGCCGAGACGAGCCGGTCGAGTTCGGCGTCCCGCACCAGCCGGAAGGACTCGTCGAAGTCGTCAGTCGTATAGGCGTAGCAGCCGGTGAGGCTGATCTCGCGCTGCCACAGCGGGGTGAGGTCTACGCCGACGTGACCGGGCATGCCTACCAGACTGATCGTGCCTCCCGGCTTGATCACGGCCAGGGCCTGCGCAAGCGAGCCAGCCGTGCCGACGCAGTCGATCACCAGGCTCGCTCCGCCGGCCACGTGGGCTCCGATCATGAGCGATCCCGTGGCTCGCCGGACGGCGCGGGTCAGCTCACCCGGCTCGCACACGGTGGTGGCCCCGAGTTCACCCGCGAGCCTCTGCTGTTCGGGGTGCTTGGCCACTGCGATCAGCTCGTCGGGATGCGCGATGGCGGCCACAGCCGCGATAGTGCACAGCCCGAGCGTGCCCGCGCCGATGACCACGACCGGGTCGGTGCCAGTGACCGGCTGCGCCTGCCGGGCGGCGTGGACGGCGCAGGCGGCGGGCTCGACCATGACCGCCGCTTCGTCGCCCAGATCCTCGGGAACCCGGTGCAGCTGGCTTTGATGGGCGACCAACGCCAGTCCCCATCCACCTCCGGTGTCGGCGCAGTAGCCGGTCTGGAGGCCGGGTTCGAGGTGGCCGGCGGCGATGCTCTCGCAGCGGTTGCGGCGGCCGCTTTGGCAGCCCGCGCAGAGCGGGAGGCCGCGGGGAGCACACGTGAGCACCGGCTCGATGACCACCCGGCTTCCGTCGTCGAGATCTCCGACCACTTCGTGGCCGGGTATGAACGGGAAGCTGACGATGGGCTCGAACCACCGGCTCGAACGGCCGGCCACGGTGGCCAGGTCTGAGCCGCAGATACCGGCCAGGCGGGGCCGGACTCGTTGCCACTCCGGGCCGGCCAGCTCCGGTTCGTCGACGTCGGCGAGGTGCAACGGCCCGAAGCGGGAACCGGCCACGCGCGCCGCCGCGAATTTCGGCAGCGACCGGTCGAACAGGAGAGCTTTCACCGGCGCGGTCCGATCGGCAGCAGGGGACGGGGCCCGCCCGGCGCCTTGGCCCAGTGCTCGACGTGCCATCCCCGTTTGCGGGCGATCGTGGCCAGCTTGGCCTCGGGATTGACGGCGACCGGGTGGCCAACCGCTTCCAGCATGGGCAGATCGCTGGCCGAGTCGGCGTAGGCCACAGACTCCTCCAACCGGAGTCCCTCGGCATTGGCGTAGTCGGCCATGATCAGGGCGCGCGCTTCGCCGGTCGGAGGCGGCGTCTGCAATTCGCCCGTGAAGCGCCCGTGCCGCTCGCCGAGCCGAGCGCACACGATGTCGTCAAAGAGCGGTCGCAGTGGCTCGACGACCAGGTCGAGCGCACCGGTGATCAACAGCGTGCGATGACCGAGCTGGCGGTGCTCTCGCACCCGTCGGATTCCGGCCGGAAACGACTTGGTGAGGATCAAGTAACTGAACAGCTCCCACGCGTCATCCCGCAGACGGTCGACGGGCGCACCGTCGTATCGCCGGTAGAAGTGGCGCAGGAAGTCGCCGCGGTCCCGGCGGTCGAGCGCCAGCAGGCCGGGCGCTTCTCGAAGCGTCTTGAGCGTGAACCGGACCCGCTCGTCATCGGGCAAGTTGCGGGTGGCCAGCCAGGCGTAGGACTCCACCACATTGGAGGCAATCAGGGTGTTCTCGAGGTCGAACGCGGCGAGGTGCCGGTCGGGGGACAGCACGGCCCGGCGGCCACGATCCTCCCGGTTCGGCCCTTCGCGGCGGCCGGGCGTGGTACGCACCCGGGCGTGGATGACGACCGAAGGCAGATGGACGTCCTGCACATACCGATCCCAGTCCACGGCGGCGGGGTCGAAACAGAAGTCCCGTTGATCCGCGTGGTCGAGCCCATCCCAGAGCCGCACCAGGCGGTCGACGCGAAAACGCGCCTCCGTCTCGGTGTAAGCGCCGTAGAGCTCGACGTAGCCGAGGGCGCGTTCGGCCTGGGCGCGGCGCTCTTCCAGGCGCGACGAGAGCTCGGCTTGCTTGCCTCGCACCGGCAGCGACCGGATGACCGACTCGGCCGCCGAGAGCGTCTTGGTGGCGCGCTGAAGCTGGCGCTGCACCCGGCCACGCCCGGGGAACGACCACTCCGGCACGACGATCGGCTGCCCCTCGGCGTCGTACAGGGGATGGGCGGTGAACCACATCCGGACCAGGTCGACCAGGCGGCGGTAGTGAAGCGGATTCCTGGCGCCGGAGGCCACCTGATACACGCTCGGACCCTCGGGGGCGGGCCCGTTGGCGGCCACTGCGATGATGGCGGCGACCACCAGATCGACCGGGATGACGTCGACAACGCCTTCGGGTATCCCGGGGAACTCTTTCAGCAGTCCCCGGCCGTAGGAGATGATCACCGGCTCAGCCATCCGAAACCCCCGGATCCAGCCGGGGGTGGGTTCGGCCAGGGCGGATTCGATGATCGAGGGGCGCACGATGGTGACCGGGAGGTCGCCCCGGTTCTGGAGCAGGGCCCGCTCGCCCAGGGCCTTGGTGTACGCGTACGCATCCGGCCAGCCCAGGGCTTGCGCCCGCGCCCGGCCCAGATCGACCAGCTGCCGGTTGACCCAGTCCTCACGCAGCTTCTCGGACCGCTCGGCCAGCAGCGGCGTCCCCGCCGCGCCCAGCTCGGCCCGGGCACTCTTCTGGAAACGGGCCAGCCGGCCGAGGCTACGGCTGGCCGCATCAGTGTCGGCCCGGGCCCGGCGGGCGGCCGCCACCTCCTGGCGCCAGTCGACGTCGGTGGCGTAGGGCGTGTCCGGGAGCAGGGCCTCCGGCGCGTCGCCGCGCCGGCCGCCGGCCACGTAGGCAGTGGAGACGGCGACGAGATGGCCGCGACCCTCCATGGCCGCCGCCACGCGAGACGGGCCGAGCAGGTTGACCTCCACCGCCGAGTCCAGGGGGGAGTCGAAGCTCACCGCCGCCGCCGAGTGCACGATGACGTCGCAGCCGGCGAAGATGGCCCGGCCTTCGTCGTCCAAGCCCAGGCCGTCCGTGCCCACGTCGCCGGCGATGACCTTCAGCCGGCGGGCAATCTCGTCGTCAAACCGGTCGCCCAGTTCGCGCCGCAACCGGTCGAAACAGTCGTTGCGCAGCACCTCCCGCCGGCAGCGCTCGACCGCCCCCCGCCGGCCGGGCCGGATGAGGGCCACCACCTCGCAGTCGGGCACGGCGCGCAAGAGGCGTTCCACCAGGGCCGTGCCGAGGAAGCCCGTGGCACCCGTCACGCCGACCCGTTTCCCGGCCAACCGCTCGCCGATCACGCCATCTGTCTACCATTTGGTAAGTGAGCACGCGGGATCGTGTCCTGGACGCCGCCCTCGCCTCGTTCAGCACGCGGGGCTACGAAGCCACCTCGCTCGACGCCCTGGCCGCCGGCCTTGGGGTCCGAAAGCAGACGATCCTGTACTACTTCGCCTCCAAGGAGGCCTTGCTCGATGCCGTGATCGAGCGGGGGGCGGCCGAACTTTCCGACGCCTTGGAGGAGGCTTTGGTGGGCGCCGGGCCGGCCTTTGCCACGGTGGAGGCGGTGGTTCGTTCCGTGTTCCGGCTGGCCGGCCGCCGGCCCGAGTTGCTGGGCCTGCTCCGGGAGGTCAGCCGCTTGGGCGCCCCCGCCGCCGACCGGCTCACCGCGGCCCTTGATCCGCTCATGGTCCGGGCTAGCGGCTTCCTACAAGGGGAGATGGCCGCTGGCACGATGCGCCGGCATGACCCCCGCTTGCTGCTGCTGGCCGCCTACTCCTCCGTCATCGGGGCGGCCACCGAAGTCGAGGTGCTGCGCGGACTGGGCTATCAGCCGACGGCGCGGTCACTCGTCCGCCGCCGGACCGAGCTGCTGGCCTACCTTCGCTCCGCTCTGGTCGCCGGGCCCTAACGCTTCTTTTGGGGAGGGGTGTAGCGCTTCGACCGCGTCGGCTGGTGACCGACGATCGGGGCCGCCTCACTCGGGCGGCCGCGCCGGCTCGGCTTGGCCTGACGGCGGCCCGCCTTGGCCTCGCGGCGGGCCTTGGCCCGTTCGGCCGGGGTGCGTCCGTCGGCCAGCGCTTGCCGGCGTACGGCTCGGTTGGTGTTCAACATCAGCCAGCCGCCGTAGACGAGACAGGCCAGCTGGATGGGGAACGCGGCCACATACCGCGGCGTCGGAAAGCCAGCGGCCACGGCCGCGAACGTCGCCATGACCCGGTGGCCGCGCCGGCAGGCGGCGGCCAGGGCCATGGCCAGCACGCTGCTGGCCACAGTTAGCCAGGCCGCCTTGCTGTCGCCGCTGGCCGCCTTCGGCAACCAGGGGCCGGCGATCCCCACCAGACACAGGACGGCCAGGAGCAATCCGTACTGGCGTTCCCTCGCCGTCATGCGGGTGGGCCGGCTCTCCTCGCTGGTCGGACTCTCGGCCGGGTCCGTCACGCGTCGTCCCTGAGCAGCCACGGGCGGATCACCATGACGCTTTCGGCCGGTCGGGTCGAGTCGAAGTTCACTTCGAGGGCCTTGTCGCCCGGCGGCTCACCGGGCGCCTCCTGGACGATGGCCGCCTCCTCGCGTTTCGGCTCCAGGGCCTCCCTGAGGCCAAATGCGATCCCGGTGAGCAGCATCCCGGTGACGCTCCGCCGGCGCCAGGCCTCGATCCGTCCCGGCAACGCGGTGTGGAGCTCGGTGCCCTCCTCCTCGAAGTGCAACTCCACGCCGTCATCGGAAATCACCATGCCAGGGTACCCTTCGGACACCACAATGGGCCATGGCCCACCCTTATTGGCCGTTGTTCGACCTCCGGGTCCGCACGCCCAGGCTGGAGTTGCGAGCCCCGTCGGACGATGACGCGGTGGCGCTGGCGTCGCTGGCCGCTGAGGGCATCCACGATCCGGCCTCCACCCCTTTCTCCATCCCCTGGACCGACCAAACTTCTCCGCAGCTGGAGCGTGGGGCCCTGCAGTTCATCTGGCGCAGCCGGGCCGAGTGGACGCCGGAGAAGTGGCATCTTCCGCTGGCCGTCTGTTTCGAGGGCCAACCGATCGGCGTGCAAGGCGTCGGTGGCGAGCAGTTCGTGTCGGTGCGCTCCGTCGAGACCGGGTCGTGGTTGGGCCAGCGCTTCCAGGGGCGCGGCTTCGGTCGAGAGATGCGGGCGGCCGTGCTCCACCTGGCGTTTGCCGGTCTTGGTGCGGAGCGGGCCGTTTCCGGGGCCTGGCACGACAACCATCCATCGATCCGCGTGTCGCGGGCGTTGGGATACGAGGACAACGGCGAGGACGTCATGCTGCGCCGGAAGGAGGCCGACCGGCAGTTGCGGTTCCTCATGAGGCGGGCCAGGTGGGAGGCGACCGCCCGCACCGACATCTCTATCGAGCAGCTCGAACCGTGTCTGGACCTGTTCGGTCTTCGCTGAGACGGCAGACGGCGGCGAGGATCAGCGCGATCACGCCGCCGGCCACCACCAGCTGGCTCACGCTGACCCACGCCGTCAACGCCCCGGCCGCCAGCAGGCCGAGGGGAACGGTGCCGCCGAAGCCCATGATCCACAGCGACATGACCCGGCCCCGGACCTCGTCGTCCAGGTGCTCCTGGAGCATGGTGGACAGCGACGTGATGGTGAGGAAGTAGGTCAACCCGACGACGAACACCACCGGGTAGGCGGGGACGGGATCGCGGAGCAGACCGAACCCGACGAGCGCCACGGCAAAGCCGGCCAGGCTGGCCCGCACCGTCTGACTGCGGGGCCGCCCGGCCAGGAAGGTACCCACCGACCATGCGCCGACGGTGGCGCCGAAGCCGAACAGCGCGTACAGGAAGCCGTAACTGGCCCCCTTGACGTTGATGCCGAGATCCCGGGCCGCCACGACGGGCAGCAATCCGATAAACGGCAAACAGAAGAACGACAGCGAGGTCACGGTCAACAGCACCTGGCGGACCAGGCGGTCCCGGCGGGCCACCGCGAACCCACCGCCCAGTTGTCGTATGGCCCGCAGGCGGTCGGTAGTCAGGCTGGCCGTTGCCGGCGGGCG
>CAXMLU010000611.1:0-2291 GCA_964194255.1 uncultured bacterium | reverse complement strand
GATGTGTATAAGAGACAGGTCGTCGATTCTTGCCAGCCCCCGCCGTTCCTGACAGACCGGCGGGTGGTGGTCCTGCGCGACGTGGGCCGCTATGGCGCCGACGGTGTTGTCCCGCTCGTGCGGTACCTGGCCGATCCGTTGGACACCACCACTCTCGTCCTGGTGACCGGCGCGGCCGGCCGGGCCCCCAAAAAGCTCGAGGACACGATCAGGCAGGCGGGCCAGGTGGTCGAGGCGGGTGCCCCGCAGCGGGCCGGCGATCGCCGCCAGTGGTACGCCGACCGCCTCGACGCGGCGCCGGTGCGGCTGGACCGAGCCGCCACCGCCCTGCTCGAAGAGCATCTCGGCGAGGACCTGGGCCGGCTGTCTTCGCTGCTTGATGTCCTGGCCGCCGCCTACGGCGATGGAGCCAAGATCGGCCCCGACCAGTTGGCGCCGTTCCTCGGCCAGGCCGGAGGGCTGGCGCCGTGGGATCTCACCGATGCCATCGACCGCGGTGACGCCGAGACCGCTCTCTCGGTCCTGCACCGCATGCTCGCCGCCGGGGAGCGCCACCCGCTGGTCGTCATGGCCACCCTCCAGCGCCACTACGGGGACATGCTGCGCTTGGACGGCGCCGGCGCCACATCGGAGGCGGAGGCGGCTGAGCTGCTCGGCATGGCGAAAGGCAAGAGCACGTTCCGCGCTCGCAAGACCCTGGACCAGACCCGCGTCCTTGGCTCGGCCGGCGTGGCCCGAGCCGTCGGCCTGCTGGCCACCGCCGACCTCGATCTGCGGGGCGCCCGCGCCTGGCCGGACGACCTGGTGCTCGAGGTGCTGGTCGGCCGGCTGGCTCGCCTCATCCCGCCAGGTCGTCGAAGGACGGTGTCGGGGAAAGGGTGAGGGTTACTCCGCGGGCGCGGTGTCCTGGCCCAGCTTGTGCATCAGGGCCGACTTGCGGTTGGCCGCCTGATTCTTGTGGATGATCCCCTTGGCGGCGGCCTTGTCCAGGCGTTTGACGGCCATGCGCAACGCCTCGGCCGACTCGTCCGCCCCCGTCTCCGCGAGGATGATGGCGGTCTTGATGCGCGTTTTGATCTCCGACCGGGCGGCCTTGTTGCGGATGCGGGCCTTCTCGTTCGTCTTGTTGCGTTTGATCTGGCTTTTGATGTTGGCCATGCGGCTGCCGAGCGTACCAGGGCACCTGAGTACCATCGAACCCCATGCCGTCCACCCTCATCGCCGTCGGGCCCGACGGCTGCCCGCCCTGGTTCGCGGAGGCCGTCGCTGCCGGTGGAGCTGAGCCGGTTTTTCCGGAGCGGGCGGGTGAGGCGGAGGCGCTGGTGTGGGCCGACCCTCGCCGCGGTCCCGACGCCGTCCTCGACGGGCCGCGCGGCGCGGGCATCCGGTGGGTTCAGCTGCCGTGGGCGGGCGTCGAGCGCTTCGATCCGGCCCGCTTCCGCGACGGGCGGACGTGGACCTGCGCCAAAGGGGTCTATGCCGAGCCCGTCGCCGAGCACGCCCTCGCCCTCGGCCTGGCCGGCTTCCGTGACCTTCCCGATCGCGTCCGGGCCACCCGATGGGGACACGAATCGGGGCGGACGCTCTATGACAGCAGCGTCACCATCCTCGGCGGCGGGGGCATCACCGAAGCGTTGCTGGCCTTGTTGCACCCATTCCGCGCCAAGGTGACGGTCGTTCGCCGGAGCCCGGTCATGCTCTACGGCGCGGTGCGGACGCTGCGCCCCGACCAGCTCGATGAAGGCCTGCCCGATGCCGACCTGGTCGTCCTGGCCCTCGCCCTGACCCCTGCCACCCGGGGGATCATCGCCGGCCCGCAGCTCAAGGCCATGGCCAAGCCCGCCTACCTGGTAAACGTGGCCCGGGGCGGCCATATCGTTACGGACGACCTGGTCGAGGCGTTGCGCGAGGGCTGGATCAAAGGGGCCGCGCTTGACGTGACCGATCCCGAGCCGCTGCCGGACGGCCATCCCCTGTGGGACCTGCCCAACTGCCTGATCACCCCGCACACCGCCGACGCCGGCGAGCTGGGGCGCCCGCATCTCATGGCCCGGATCACCGACAACGTCCGGCGCTTTGTCGAAGGCCGCCCCCTCGTCGGGCTCATCGATCCGGAGGCCGGCTACTAACGCCCTTTCCCCTATGGATCCCATTCACAACATCTCGATCATCGCCCACGTCGACCACGGCAAATCCACGCTTTCCGACCGCATCCTGGAGTTGACGGGCGCCGTCGACCCTCGCGATATGCGAGAGCAGTACCTCGACTCGATGGACATCGAGCGCGAGCG
>CAXMLU010000610.1:0-1605 GCA_964194255.1 uncultured bacterium | reverse complement strand
TGTGTATAAGAGACAGCCTTTGCCCCGTGCAAATCGTGGTCAATGGCGACCCCGTCGGTGTCGCCGAAGGGGAGACGGTCGCCGGCCTGCTCGGCCGGCTCGGGCTTGGCGCCAAATGGGTGTTGGTCGAGCGGAACGGCCAACCGGTCGACCGTGCCGACCTGGACACCACCGCCATCGCCGAAGGGGACCGGCTCGAGCTGGTTCGAGCGGTGGCGGGTGGCTGATCCCGTCGATGGACCTCTCGGGGACCGGCGCATCTACCTGTGCACCCCGGACCGGCCCGACCTGGCTGAGTTCGTGAACGCGTGCATCCGGGGCGGCGTCGACATTGTCCAGCTGAGAGACAAGCAACTCGAGGCTCGCCCGCTCCTCGCCCGGGCCAGTGTGGCGGCCGGCGTGTGTCGAGACCACGGCGTGCCATTCATCCTCAACGATCGTCCCGACCTGGCCCTCGAGTGTGGCGCCGACGGAGTGCATGTGGGCCAAGACGACGCCCCGCCCGCGCTGGCCCGGCGGCTCCTCGGCGCCGACGCCATCGTCGGTTTCTCGACCCACGCCCCGGCCGAATTCGAGGCCAGCCACGCCGAACCCGTCGATTACGTGTCGGCCGGTCCGGTCGTCCCCACGCCGACCAAGCCAGGCCGCCCCGGCACGGGCCTGGACTATCTCCGCTACACCGTCGGGCGGTGCACCCGACCGGTCTTCGTGACCGGCGGCGTGACTCCCGACACCGTGGCTGACCTCGCCGCCGCCGGCGCTCGCCGGTTCGTCGTCGTGCGCTGGCTGACCGAGGCCGAGCACCCGTATGACCGGGCCCGCCAACTGACGGACGCCATCGATATAGCGGTCCCCGCAGCCGGTTAACGGCCGTGGGGTTGAAGGTCCCCACGGCACAGCGATGAGGACTTGCCCGAAGAGCAATTGGCTAGGTCTCTTGGCGGTCGAGCCAGCCGAGCAGGATGGCGACGGCCCGCGGGTCGTGGCGCAGGCCGTGACCGGCGCCGGCGAGAACCCGTAACTCCACCTCACCGGCGGCGGCGTCGGCGAGGGCCCGGGCGGCGACGACGGGGACCACCTCGTCGTCGGCTCCATGCACAAGCAACACCGGGCGCGGCGGGATCAGGGCGATGCTGTCCAGTGGGCGGAGATCGCGAAACTGCCGGACCCAGCCGTCCGCGCCCTTCGTCTCGGCGCCGACCGTGATGCCCAGGTTCTTGAAATGCTCCGACGTACGGCGCGGGTCCGAGACCCAATCGTTGAGGTCGGCGGAGGCACCGAAGGCGGCCACGCCCCGCACTCGATCGTCCTCGCCCGCCGAGCAGATGGCCATGGTCCCCCCGATCGAGAACCCGGTCAGCCACACCCCCTCGACCGGCCCGGCGTTGAGCAGGTGATCGACGCCCGCTCGCAGATCGGCCAGCCAGCCGCCGACGGAAAACTGCCCCCCGGTGCCGGACATGCCGCGGAAAAGCAGAGTGAGCACGAGCCATCCCGTCTCGGCCGCCAACCGGTCGGCCAGGCTGCCGATGGACTGCGGGGCGGCGGCCGGACCCCACGGCCCGGCCGGGAAGCCGTGGCAGACGACGAGCCCGGATCGGCGGG
>CAXMLU010000609.1:0-2661 GCA_964194255.1 uncultured bacterium | reverse complement strand
CTGGGATCGAGGTAGATCTGCACGGTGCGGCCCTGCTGCAGATGGACGGTGAAGATGTCGGGCAGGCCGCGGCTATGGAGCACGTCGACCCGCTGGGGCGGTAGAGCCGTCGTGACCTGTAGAGGGATTTCGACCGAGTCGATGCCTCGTTGGACGATCACGGTGAGGGTCCATGTACCGACGATCGAGAGGTTGCCGCCCCGGTTCTGGTAGCTCCCGTCAGCGGCGCGGTTGAAAGCGAGGGTGGACTCTCCCACATCGGGTCGAGCCGGCAGCGCGAAGCGGAGGGTGATGGCGTCGGCCGTGACCGGCTTCCCGGTGTCGTAGTCGGTGACCGCCAGCGAAAACTGGTTTGGTCCCGCGGTGCCAGGGGTGATCGTGAGTCGGACTTTGGTGGTGGTGCCGAAGTCGTGGCCGTCGAGCACCAGCGGCTTCAGGACGGGGAGGGCGGGTCCGGATGCAGCTGCAGCCGACCGGGCTGGCGCCAGATTCTGCAGCAGCGCGGCGGCGATGAGCACGGCGGCGGCAACGCCCAACTCGGCTCGTCCGACCCGGCGAAGCCAACTCGTGGTGCGGGCGGCGGCGGGAAGGCTGCGGTACCTGTTGACCGCCCCCAACCCGGCCAGGACGGCCAGCAGGCCGACCTTGACGATGACGGTCTGGCCGAACCCCGTGCGGAATAGTCCGTGCCAGGAGCCGACCTCGTCGTAGGCCCGCAGTACTCCGGTTGTCGCCACGGCCATCAAGGCGATGCCGGCGGCCGTCGAGAAGCGATGGACGGCTCGGTGCCGGAGCTCAGGATCGAGACGCCGCAGCGCAACCAGCAGGGCGCCGAGTCCGCCGATCCAAAGAGCGGCGGCGGCGAAATGCACCCACTGCGTGGCAATGCGAAACCACTCCCAACCCGCGGTGGCGGCCGCGTGGCCGGTGGCTACATCGGCAAGCATGACCAGACCGACGCCTGCCAACAAGGCCGCAAGCGCGATCCGACGGCCGCGGCCGTGGAGTACGGCTACGGCGCCGACGGCCGCGCCGGCGAACAGGGTCGGTACACCCCGCTCGATCAGGCTGTGGCCGAGCGACGATGACAGCACATCGCCCAGCGGCACGTCGGCGGCGCGGCGTTGGGCCTCGGTGACGCCGAGAACCCCGAGCGCGGTCACTATCCACAACGCCAACCAGAGCGCCACGCCACCAGGCGGGGGACGAAGGTGGGGTAGCAGGACGAGTTCGACGAACGCCATGCCGACCAGGCCCAGCACTCCCGCGAAGAAGAGCCATCGGGCCGCCAAGGCCAGCCCGGATGGTCGAGGCGTCCGGCTCGTGCCGACCGTGCCGCTACCGCCTGCGGCCCGAGCAGGGGCGACCCCGACTCCGAAAGAGAACGCTCCAGCCGCCACATGGCCGTCGATCTTGGACACCGTGCGCCAGGTCACGGTGTATGAGCCGTTGGGCAAGGGACCGACGGAGATCCGCAGCGAATTCGGCGGGAAGGCGACCGCCTTCGGTTTGCCTCCGGCGCGCGTCTGACCGGCGGTGTCGAGGACTTTGATGGAGGACAGGTTCGGGTCCGGCCGCTCGGTGAACGTGGCGATGATCTCGGTCGGGGACTGTTTGAGGGTTGACCCGTCCGAGGGCGTCGAGGATGTGAGCAGGGCGTGAGCCTCGGCCCGGCCCGCGCCCACCGCTACCGACGCGGTCACGGCGGTGACCACGATGGCGCACGCCAAGAGCAGCCGCCCGAATCCTGTCCGCCGGTTCACGGCGAGATCGGCCCTGGTTGGTGGCGAACGCGCTGCCTCATCACCAGACCCATCCCGCCCAGCATCACGCCGGCCACTAGGGCGACGACGGCCAGGGTAGTCGCCGTTGTGGCCGAGCTCTTGGCCGACTTGGCTTTGGCCTGAGCCGCCGCCAGGGCGTGTTGGGTGGCATCGACTCGCGGGCCCAGCCGGTTGAACCCGGCGGCCAGTTCGGCGATGGTCGGGTCCTTGGCGGGAAACTCAATGGCGTTGGGTGCTTTGGCCGTGTCGAAGGTCTGGGGGCCCGAGGTGAACGACTCGTCGATCTTCTGGCCGTTGATGTCTCCCGTGAAGTGAAACGTGTAGTCGCCGGGCCGAGTCGGGATGATCGCCGCGTCGAACTCACCATGGGTTCCCAGTTTGGTGTCGGGGTCGAAGGACGCCTGCATGACGAGCGGGTCGCTGGTCTGGCCCGAGAACGCTACCTGGACCTTCAACCCGGTTGCACCCAGATCATCGACGGGATTGCCGTTGGCGTCATGCACAAACAGGCTGACACCGTTCTCCACGCCCACGTAGGTGGGTTCGTGCTGCCAGCCGACGGTGAACTGATAGGCACCAACCGTCTTGGTGGTATGCGCGAAGGCGGGCACGGCGGACATAACCAACGCGGACGCTCCCACGAGGAGCGGCACGAGAAGTCGAGCGCGGGGCACGATTAACTCCTTTGAAGATGGGGAAAGGGTCGTACCGCCGCTGTGTCGCGGCGGCATCGGATCACGGCCAGATCGCCGGAGCTAGAACGAGGTGAGCATGGCCGCGATCGGCGGCGGGCGCTGCCATCGCTGGCGTCCCCACCGCTCGAGCGGCGTCGCCGTAACGGTGGCGACGCCCGCCGGCAGCGGTTGGCTGGCCATGC
>CAXMLU010000608.1:0-1868 GCA_964194255.1 uncultured bacterium | reverse complement strand
TCGCTGCGCCGGCGGAGCTCGTCGGTATGCTGCTTGATCCGCAGGACGGCCGCCACCCGGGCATCGAGCACGGTCACATCGAACGGTTTGGCAATGTAGTCCTGGGCGCCTGCCGCCAGGCCGTGGGCGATTTGTTCCGGGTTCCCGTGGGCGGTGACCAACACGACCGGTATGGTCGCCAGCCGCGGCTCGGCCTTCATGGCGGCCAGGACCGCGAATCCATCCATGCGCGGCATAGCCACATCGAGCAACACCAGGTCGACTCGCTCGGACCGGCAGATGGCCAGAGCGGTCTCGCCGTCCGGAGCGTGGAGGACCTGGTGGCCGGACGTCCGCAACACGGTGCCGATGAGCAATCGGATCGCCGGTTCATCATCCACGACCAACAGGTGCGCCGGTCCGAAATGTGAAACTCTGGCCACGGAGAGTAATAATCGCTGGTTTTTTGTGCCGCAGCAATGGCAAGTGCCCACTCTCCGTAGTGAATGGGTCAAAATAGCTCGAACGGGTGGGTCCGTTATCCCCCGTTCGGGCTAGCGCGGCTGCTCACATCGAAGGTCACCTGCACGTCCTGCTCCGGCCGGCGCTCCTCCTGCATGGCGATGGCCGCCAAGGCCGCCTCATCGGCGGCGGTCAGCGGAGGCTGCACGATGCTCCGCGGCCAGAGCCTGCGGCTGCGCACCACGTTGAACTCGGCCGCGTAGAGGGTGACCTGGGCTCCGAGGTACAGCCAGGAGATCAGCCCGAGGACGGTACCGAAGAAGCCGTACACCTGGCTGGCATGACGGAGTTGATGGCCGACCAGGTATCCGCCGGTGGCCTGCAGGACCGACCAGATCACGCCGGCGATGACCGCGCCGGAGATGAGATCCTTGGTCGCCACCTGCCGGGGGGTCATGATGCGAAAGGCGGCGACGAACAGCCCCACGTTCAGGGCCACCGAGGCGGCGGCGGAGAGCATCTTGGCCGGCCCGCTGGCGTTACCGAAGGTGGATACCGAGGCCAGCACGGTGCTCACGATGGCGGCCAGGCCGAGCGTGGCAATCAACACCAGCCCCCGGCTGATCCTGGACACGAAGCTGGGCCGGTTGACGCCAGGGACGTTCCAGATCTGAGCCATGGCGTGCTGGCCGATCTGGGTCACCCCGAGCCCACCCCACAACAGGCCGAGCAACCCGATGATGAGCGCCAGCCCGCTGCCCTTCAACGGGCTGACACCGTTCCGTCCCAGCAGCTGGGGGCCGATGATGGGGAAGTCACGGAGCGCCGAGTTGAGGATGTGGGTCTTGAGCGAAGAGTTCCCCCGCAGCACGTAGCCGAGCAACGTGGTCAGGAACAACAGCAGCGGGAACATGGCCAAGAAGCCGTAGTAGGCCATGAGGGCGGCCAGCGACCCGGCCCGGTCGTCACCGAACTTCTTGATGATGCCAAAAAACAGGGCTACGAAACGGTGGCCCTGTTGGAAGGCGTCGACGCGGCGCACCAACCGCTCGAACGGATTGGAACCCGTCGGTACGGTCACCACGGTCGCCATGTCTCTCCCTTTACCCTCCGGTCGACCGTGCGACAACCTGGGGCACGGGGCTGGCCGCCTCAGGCGACCTGAGCGATACGGGATAACACCCAGTCGTACTTTCCGCCCATGATCGACGCCTTGCAGTAATGGCACACGCCCTGGAGGTCGATGGTCAGCGGGGCGCCGCAGTTCGGGCACTTCTGCGACAGCGTGCCGCCTCCGACTTTGGTCGTGGCCTCAGACGAGCGTTGGAAGGCCCAATCCTCCTGCCACTGCCCGACCTGTCGGTTGCCCCGCACGATCTTGTTGTTGTTGGTGTCGATGTCGTAGTCGGCGCAGGCGGCGAGGAAGC
>CAXMLU010000607.1:0-1943 GCA_964194255.1 uncultured bacterium | reverse complement strand
GGCATATGACCAGCCTACGGGTTTGGCACGTACGATCCCGGGCCCTCGGCGCGGGCGGCAAGTGCCTCCATCTTGGTGCCCGGCAAGTAATAGCGCTTGGCCCAGATCCCGGTGGCCTTCTCGTCGCCTACCGGCATCCTCCAGGTGCTCACCCGGCTGCTGTCGAGCGGCACGGTTAGTAAGGCACGCGGTTGGTCGATCGTGTCGGTGACGTAAGCCTCGACCGCTTCGTCGGGAATATAGCGACCGGCGATAGCACGGTACTGATCGCGCCACACATCGTCGTCTCCGACGTCGTGGACCAGTCGGGCCGTGCCCTGGACAGTAATCTTGCGGTATGGCAGCGGCTCCTCGTCAATGGACAACGCCACCCTCGGCTCCCGACGCAGGTTGGCGAGGAACGCCGACTCCTGGCGAGGCGTGAACCAGATCTGGCCGTCGCGGAAGGTAAACCAGGTGGGCACTACTCGCGGCCAGCCGTCTTTGTCGATTGTGCCGATACGCACGAGGTGGCCGGACTCGGTGAGGAATACCTCGATCTCTTGGGCGGTCAACTTGGGCACGGTTTCCCCTTATCCATGTGGTTGGTGTCAGTTCGCCACAGTCATACCTCGAAACAGTCATGCCTCGAAACAGTCGCAACTCGGAACAGTCTTAACTCGGAAAGGAGAGGTTGCATGACCCGGGACATCACCGTTCGTCGCGAGGACCACGTCGAGATCATCACGATCGACCGTCCGGAAGTCCGCAACGCCCTGCGATCCCAGACGTACGACGAGCTCGAGAAGGCGGTGCGAGCTACTACGGCGCATTGCTTGGTCATTACCGGGAGCGACCCCGCCTTTTGCTCCGGTGAGGATGAGCGCGAAGTGATGGGCGGCGGCGAGGCAGAGCGATCCGTCACTGTGGCGCCGCGGCTCACGCCCGCAGCCGACGCCCTGCTCGGCTCGAACGTGCCCATCGTGGCTGCCGTGAACGGGGCGGCCGTGGGTTGGGGAATGGAGCTGCTCTGATGGCCGACATCCGCGTCGCGTCGGAGAAGGCCAAATTCGGAGAACTCTTCGTCCTGCGCGGACTCTGCACCGATGTGGCAGGCATCGGTCGCCTGGCCCAGGTTGTCGGCCGAGAGGCGGCCGCCAAACTGCTGTTCACCGGAGACGTCATCGCCGCCGGCTGTGCGCACCGCATTGGCCTCGTCTCCCGGGTTGTGGCCCACGACCAGTTGCTGGTGCGGGCGATCGAGATCGCCACCCACATCGCGGCGCGGCCGCCTCTGGCCGTGGCCAAGCTCAAAGAGGGCCTACGCCGTGCCCTCCACCCCGATTGGGCCTCTCTCGGCGAATGGGTTTCGACGTCGCTGACTGAGCTGTTCGGCACCGAGGACCACCGCGAAGGGGTCAGATCCTTCCTCGAAAAGCGGGCACCGACCTACGTCGGCCGCTGAACTTACAGGCGGGTAAGGACATGAGGGTCGCCGCCGGCGCCGTGGTCGGTGGATGGATGCATGCGGAAGTCGGGATCTTGTTTCATGATCCGCGGTGGGCGATCGTCATCTTGTGGACCTCGTCGGGCCCGTCGGCCAGCCGCAGTGTTCGCATGTGGGCGTACATCTGAGCCAGCGGGAAGAACTGGGAGACGCCGGCCGCGCCGTGCACCTGGATGGCCCGGTCGATGACCTTCAGGGCGATGTTGGGAATGGCCACTTTGATGCCGGAGATCTCGGTGGCCGCTGACTTGTTGCCGACCGTGTCCATGAGGTGGGCAGTGTGGTAGACGTACTCGCGGGCCATGTCGATCTCGATGCGCGACTCGGCGATCCAATCCTGGATAAGGCCCTTCTGGGCAACGAGGGTGCCAAAAGTCGTCCGTTGCAGTGAACGATTGACGATGGCCTCCAGCGCCCGCTCGGCCACACCGATGGCACGCATGCAGTGGTGGATACG
>CAXMLU010000606.1:0-2000 GCA_964194255.1 uncultured bacterium | reverse complement strand
GGTCTTGTAGTCGTTGCGAAAGTCGACCCATCGGGCCTGTCGGGTGACGTACCGCTCCCACTCGTGGGTGTAGCGAAGGACGGACGTCTTGCAGTGGTCGTTGAATCGGGCCACGCCGTATTCGATGATGTTCGCCCGGCCCTGCACGCCCAGCTCTTTTTCGGCCGCTGTCTCCGCCGGCAGGCCGTGGCAATCCCATCCGAAGCGGCGCTCTACCCGCCGGCCCCGCATCGTCTGGTAGCGGGGCACGGCGTCCTTGACGTATCCGGTCATCAGATGGCCGTAGTGGGGGAGCCCGTTGGCGAACGGCGGTCCGTCATAGAACACGAACTCGTTCTCGCCGTTGGGGCCGGCCGGCCGAGCCCGAACCGAAGCCGGAAACGTGCCATCCGCCGCCCAGAATGCCAGCACATCCTCTTCCAGGCCGGAAAAGTCGGCCTGGGCGTCGACCTCGGGGTAGGGAGCAGGCGTGTCGGCAGGTCGAGGCATGGGCTCTACGATAAACGGCGTGGTCGACGACCTTTTCGATATTCAGACGCCGGCGCCGCCCTCAGATGGGGACGAGGAAGCGCCTGCCACCATCGTCCTGCGCGTGCATGTGCAGCCGGGAGCCGGTCGGAGCGCGGCCACCGGCCGCTACGGCGACGCCCTGAAGGTCCGGGTGGCCGCGCCACCCGAGGGGGGCCGGGCCAACCAGGCGACGATCGCACTTGTCGCCTCGCTCCTCGGCGTGAAGGAAGTGCAAGTCGAGGTGGTGGGTGGACCATCGAGCCGGGCCAAGCGGTTGCGCGTTGATGGCGTGATGCTCAGCGAGGTGCGCCGGCTCCTCGATGAAGCGGTCGCGTCCGGGAATGCTGGACAGGGTCCGGGTGTTGGCCGGACCGCTCACTGAGAGTTTTGTCCGGGGGCGCGTCTGGTAGCGTGCCCCCTCCTTCCGCAAGCAGGGACGTACTGAAAACATGCCTAGAGCCACGAAGTCACCGCAGAAAATGAAGGCGGCTGCCCCGGCGGCGAAGGCGACTCCGGCGACTCTGGCGCCGGCCAAGGTGGCGAAGAAGGCGGGTTCGGCGTCGGCGGCAGCCAGCAAGTCGGCATCTGCCCCCGCCAAGTCGGCCAGCCCCGCCCCGGTGAAGAAGGCGGTGACGACGGCGAAGAAGGCCCTCGCCGCGGCCACGGCCCTGGCCCCGGTCAAGAAGGCACCGGCGGCGCCGGCCAAGGTGAACGCGGCCAAATCCGCGCCGGCGAAGGCGCCGGTGCCCGTCACGAAGACGTCGGCGGCCACCGACAAGTTCCTGGAGGAGCAGCGGACCCTGCTGTTGAGCGAGCGGGCCGAGTATGTCGTGAAGGCGGCCGAGCTCAAGGCCGAGGCCGAGTCCCTGGCCATGGAGCACGAGCCAGGCGACGTCCAGTTCGACGAGGAGGGCGGCGAGGGAGGCACGACCAACGTCGACCGGGAGCTCGACCTGGTTCTGTCCGCTCAGGCCCGGGCGGCGGTCGACGAGATTGACCGAGCGTTGGCCAAGATCGGCATTGGCACGTACGGACTCTGCGAGCGCTGCGGCAAGGAGATTCCGAAGCCCCGGCTGAAGGCGCTGCCCTACGCGGCCCTGTGCGTTTCCTGCAAGAGCGGGGGTCTCTCGCACCGGTGACCGTGCCCACCCGCACCCGGCGGCGGGTTCCGCTGCTGCTGCCGGTGCTGGCGGGAGTGGTCATCGTGGTCGACCAGGCGACGAAGACCTGGGCCTTGCACCATTTCTCGGAGCGGCCACGTCACCTTTTCTGGACGCTTCGGCTGGCGGTCACCTTCAACTCGGGGGCGGCGTTCAGCATTGGGCGCGGGGTGACACCGCTGTTCGTCGCGGCGGCGGTAATCATGGTGGTCGTTCTGGCGGTCGCCGGCCATCGGGATCGTACCCTGGTCGGTGCGGCTGCCCTGGGTCTGGTCCTCGGAGGTGCCCTCGGTAACCTGGTTGACCGGGTGGTGCGCCATCACGGCGGGG
>CAXMLU010000605.1:0-3990 GCA_964194255.1 uncultured bacterium | reverse complement strand
CCCGCCAGCAGGCGCAGGAAGTGCGATTTGCCGGTGCCGTTGAGACCGACGACGGCCAGCCGCTCGCCGAAGAACACCTCGAGGTCGAACGGCCTGGTCAGCCCCGCGAGAGCGAGGCCCTGAGCGACAATTACCCGCTTGCCGGTCCGGCCTCCGCCCAGGTTCATGGTGACCTTCTGGTCGGGCGGACGTTCCGGCGGCGGCCCCGCCTCGTCAAAGTGGCGGAGCCGGGTTTCGCTGGCGCGGGCCCGGGAGGCGTTGGCGTCGTTGAGGGCGGCCCGCCGCTTCATCTCGCGCATCAACTGCTCGAGGCGCTGACGCTCGTCTTGCCAGCGACGAAAGTCGTCGTCGAGCCGTTCGAGTCGGGCCTGGCGCGCCTCGTGGTAGGACGCAAACGAGGCGCCATGCGTCCACGCCCCTTTCCCCTCAATCGTGACAACGCGATGCGAGGTCACCGCCAGCAGCTGGCGGTCGTGGCTCACGTAGAGGATGGTCTTCGGGCAGCTGTTGAGCTGGTCCTCGAGCCACCGCTTGGCGGCGACGTCGAGGAAGTTGTCCGGCTCGTCGAGGAGGAGGACGTCGGCGTCCGAGTGCAGCAACGCCTCGAGGGCCAGGCGCTTCTGTTCGCCACCCGAGAACGTGCCGACAGGACGGGACGAGACCTCGTCGAGTCCGACCCTGAGGGCCCGCGTCGTGCACGCGTCCCAGGCCACTTCGGCCTCGTAGCCGCCGACCTCGCCCCACGAGGCGAGGGCCCGGGCCAGGCGCATGCCGGCCGCATCCGATCCGTCATTGGCGGCCTCGGCGCCCTTCAGGCTGGCGGCCGCCTCCCGTATCTCTCGGGGCGACAAGTTGACGAGGAGATCGTGCACGGTCGTGCCATCCGAGATGGAACCGACCAGCTGCGGCAGGTAGCCGACGCGACCGTCGATGCGAAACGAGCCGGTGTGGCCCTGCTCGTCGCCGGCGAGGATGCGCAGGAGGGTGGTCTTCCCGGCGCCGTTGGCGCCGACCAGGGCGGCATGTTGGGCGTCTCCGACCTGGAACGAGACGTCCTCGAGGAGCACCCGTCCGCCGGGCCGGCTCCAGCCAAGCCGAACCACTTCGATCGCTCCCACGAGCCGCGAAGGGTAGGCGGGGGGCGTCGAGCCCGCCGGGTTTTTCCGTAAAGCCGTGGTGCGCTCCGTAGCATGAGCATCCATGGCGACCCTGGCCGAGCTGGCCCGCACCTACACGGCCCTGGAAGGCCCGCAGCTCGATCACCTCCAGCGGCTGGTCGGGACGTGGGGGATGCTCGCCGACCTGTGCTTCGCCGACATGCTCCTGCTGACACCGGCGGCCCGCCTGAAACGTTCGGCCTTCGTCGTGTTGGGCCAGATGCGCCCGACCACCAGCCAGACGCTGTACCGCGAGGATCTGGTGGGCGGACTGATCGAGGAAGTCGACCGGCCTCTCGTCGCCCGGGCCTGGCGGCAGGGAACGATCATGGAGGGCGAAGTCAACGTGGCCAGCCGGGGTGAGCTGGCCCGGCTCCAGTGCATCCCCGTCCGCTCCGGCGGGCGCATGGTCGGCGTCCTGACTCGTGAGTCGGCGGTGTCGGTGGGCGGGCGCCGGCCCGGAGAGCTGGAGCGGATCTACATCGAGGTCTTCGACCGCCTGGCCAAGATGATCTCCCGCGGCGAGTTCCCGTTTGCGTCGGATGAGGCCGACACGGAGGAGGCGCCCCGGGTCGGCGACGGTGTCCTCGTGCTCGACGACAAGGCCCGCGTGTCCTACGCCTCGCCGAATGCCATCAACGCCCTCCACCGCATGGGCATCACCGCCAACGCCGAAGGCGCGACGCTCGGCGAACTGGGCATCGAGGAAACGGTGGTCGTCGCCGCCTTCTCGATCGCCGGCCCGGCGTCGGAAGAGATCACCACCGGGCCGGGCGTCATCGTGCTGGCCCGCTGCATCCCGCTGCTCGACGGCGCTACCGTCACGGGCGCGGTCGTCCTCATGCGCGATATCACCGATATCCGCCGCCGCGACCGTTTGCTGCTGTCGAAGGACGCCGCCATCCGAGAGGTCCATCACCGGGTCAAGAACAACCTGCAGACCATCTCGTCCCTCTTGCGCCTCCAGTCCCGCCGTCTCTCACCAGGCGAGGGTCAGGAGGCGCTCGACGAGGCGGTCCGCCGGATCAGCTCCATCGCCCTCGTCCACGAGATCCTGTCGCGTGACACCGGGGAAGAGGTCGAGTTCGCCGACATCCTCGGTCCCCTGAAGCGCATGGCCGAAGAGAGCATGGTCGCCGAGGACCGTCATGTGCGCATCGGCGTTTCCGGCGACGCCGGTCGCCTGCCCGCCGCCCTGGCTACCCCGCTGGCGGTGGTGCTCTCCGAGCTCCTCCAGAACGCCGTCGAGCACGCCTTCGCCGGCGATCGCAAGGGCGAGCCGGCCATGGTGTGGGTGGACCTGGGCCAGGAGGGGGAGACGTTGCAGGTCCGGGTGTCGGACAACGGCCGGGGGCTTCCGCCCGGGTTCTCCATTCAGCGCACCCGCAGCCTGGGCCTCTCCATCGTCCGCGAGTTCGTGACCAGCCAGCTGGCCGGCGAGATCGAGATGTGGACCGAGGCCGGCACGCGCGTCGAACTGCGCATCCCGATCAAAGCCGGGGAAGAGCTGATCTGAGCCGGCGCTTGCTCCGGCGGCGGGCGGCGGCGCTCAGGAGGCGGCGCGGCGCTGCTCGGCCAGCCAGACCTTGCGCAGCTTGCGGCGCTCCTCCTCCGAGGTGCCGCCCCACACGCCGGATTCCTGGTTGGTGGCCAGCGCGAATTCCAAGCAGGACTCCTGGGCCAGGCAGTTCCCGCACACGGATTTAGCCGCGTCAATCTGCTCGATGGCCGGTCCGGTCGTGCCGATCGGGAAGAACAGGTCGGGGTCCGTGTCCCGGCAGGCCGCCTCGGTGCGCCAATCGGCCACATCCCAGTCAATCGACCGGCTCCACGTCAACGTCACGGCTCTCTCCCCTTGGTGCTCTGGTAACGCCTTCCGCCGAATCCAACCTGTGAACAGATTCACATACCGGCCGGTATCACATGTGCGTTCCAACGTCAGAGGGTAAACAACCGGGCTGGCTCTGGCAAGAACTTCTTGGCAGGATACGCAGAACAATGACGCGAATTTTCGCTCATCGTGGTGCCTCGGCCACGAAACGAGAAAACACCTGCGAAGCGTTCATCGAAGCGGGGCGGTTGGGCGCCGATGGCGTGGAATTGGACGTGCGCCGGAATGCCGACGGCGCGTTGGTGGTCCATCACGACGCGGCCATCGCCGGCCGCCACATCTTGGCCATGACCGTCGCCGATCTGCCGGACTACGTGCCGTTGCTGGAGGCGGCCATGGACGCCTGCGGGCCGATGACGGTCAACGTCGAGATCAAGAACCTGCCCACCGAGCCCGACTTCGATCCCGACGAGACCCTCGCCGAGCAGGTGGCGGCGCTGGTGGTCGAGCTCGGCCTGACCGGCCGGGCGGTGGTGTCGAGCTTCAACCTGGCGACGGTGGACGCGGTGCGGCGGGTCGAGCCGGCGGTGGCCACCGGCTGGCTCACCCCGTCGGGGTTCGACCAGCACCGAGCCCTCGCCACCGCCGCCGAGCGCGGGCACACCGCCCTCCACCTCCACCACCAGGCCGTGACCCCGACCCTCGTGGCTGAGGCCCACGGCCGGGGTCTGGCCATCACCACCTGGACGGTGGACGAGCCGGCCCGGATGACCGAGCTGGCCGGATGGGGCGTCGACTCCCTCATCACCAACCGGGTGGACGTCGCCGTCGGGGTTCTTCGGACCCGGGGAAAGGGTAGTTAGGGCAGGACCAGGGTGAGGGTGTCCGGCTCGTAGCGCAGCACGAGGCGATCGATCTCCCCGAGGTAGTCGCCATCGACCTGGTAAGGGAACGGTCCGTACCCGGAGATGGTGACCTCGCCCTGGTCGACTCTGTACACGG
>CAXMLU010000604.1:0-12531 GCA_964194255.1 uncultured bacterium | reverse complement strand
GATTGGTACGGCGGGCCACGGTCGATTTAGCGATCAGTTCGGATCGACGGGCGAAGCGGATCCCGGTTTGCGGCGCCAGGCGCTCCTCCGGTCCTGGGCGGGGAGCTCCGATGCCTTTCGAGCAAGGGCCAGCGGGCTCGGATCGAGCAGCAGCGTCCGCGGGCCGAGCGCACCTGCTCGTGGCTCGCTTGCCTGACGGCGAAACCCTGTTGTTGCGGCCCAGGAACCCGTATGGTGGGGCCATGCGCCGCGCCATGCTCCCGACCGCTCTGGCTATCGTTATCTTCTCTGCCTGCAGTGGCGGATCGTCCAACAAAGCCACCGTCTCGGCTAACAAGTCGGCTACGACCACATCCGGGGGGACGACGGCCACCGCCTCGGGAGCTACGACCACGAAGGCGCCGTCGTTCTCCGGATCGAGCAACTCCAACTACTGCGACACGGCCCGCCGCATCGAGGCCACCGCCAAGGCCAACCCGTCGACCGACCTGAAGTCGAGCTACCAGCAGCTCGACAAAATCGCGGCGCAGTTCATCGCCATCGCCCCGAGCGCCATCAAGGCCGACGCCCAGACCCTCATAGACGGCTTGAAGAAGCTGGAGAGCGCCCTAGCGGCAGTGAACTACGACTTCTCCAAGATCGACCCGTCAACGCTCGCCACGCTGCAAGATCCCAGCTTCGCGGCCGCGGCAGAGCATATCTCGGCCTATGACAAGCAGGTGTGCGGGCTGCCTGGCTGAACCGCGCCGCTCCGTTCCGAATCCGATGCGGGTAGGGGCCCCATGCCGTCATCGTCCGGCAACCTGTGGAAATGTCGCGCTATGGCGTTTATGCGCTCGGCGCCAGCATTCGGGTGACGCGTACCTTCAGATGTTTAGTGTCGACCGTCGCGACGAGAGGTTGGGATCCGCGCGAACCGGGTATGCAGGCTCAATGGACGCGATCAGCATTCTCAAAAACGATCACGACGCGGTCGAGAAGCTCTTTCGGCGCTTCGAGAACGCCGGCGATCGGGCTCATGCCCAGAAACGCGAAATAGTCGACCGCATCATCGAGGAGCTCTCGAAGCACGCGGCGATCGAGGAACAGCTCTTCTACCCGGTGGCCAGGGCGACCGTGCCCGAAACCGAGGACATCGCGCTCGAGAGCCTGGAGGAGCACCACATTGTCAAGTGGGTCTTGTCCGAGCTCGAGGGGATGAGCCCAGAGAATGAGCGCTTCGACGCCAAGGTCACGGTCCTCATCGAGAACGTGCGCCATCACGTCAAGGAAGAAGAAGGCGAGTTCTTCCCGATGGTGCGGGACGCGCTGGGCCGGAGCGCGCTGGCCGAACTTGGCGACGCGATGGCTGCCGCCCGGAAGGCGGCTCCGACCCACCCGCACCCCCGCTCGCCCGACACGCCCCCCGGCAATCTGGTCATGGGTGCCGCTACTGGTGTCGCCGATCGCATCGGTGACACGGTGAGTGGCCTAGCCCAGGGCGGGGCCAGCGCCTTAGCCGACATTGTCGCCGTCGTGCGCGGTCGCGCCAAGCCGAAGGCGTCGCCCACCGGATCGAAGGTGGCGCGACAGCGCGCCATCCAAGTTCGAGCGGGGGCATCCGACGCGACCGAGGCCGCCATCGCGACGATACGGAAGGCAAGGCGAGAGGGTAAACGCGCCGTCCGCAACGCCCGACCGGCCGGACGCTCGGCGACCGCCGGGGCCAAGTCGACTGTGGCCGCCACGGCCAAGGCGGCGAAAGCGGGCGCCAAGGGCACCGCTACTTCCGCTCGGACGTCGACCAAGCAGGCGGCCACGAGCGCCAAGCGGGCGACCACCACCACGGCGAAGGCGGCGAAGGCGGGCGCCAAGGAGACCGTCACCTCCGCCACGTCCGGTCGTAGTTCGGCACAGCGAGTGGCTTCCACCGCCAAGCGGGCCTCCACCACCACGGCGAGCAGCGCCAAGGCGGGCGCCAAGGGGACGGTGACCTCCACGCGGCGTTCGACGAAGCGGGTGGCCGCGACCGCCAAGCGGGCCACCACCGCCACTGCCAGGACGGCCAAGGCCGGCGCCAAGAAGGCCAGTGCCACCAAGCGCACAACGAAGAGGACGACCTCGTCGCGCTAAGAGGCTGACTAACGTCGGCCCGATGACGATCCGGCTCGGCGGCGGCCAGGGGTTCTACGGCGACGGTCTCGCACCCGTCGCCGATCTCCTCGCCGACGGTGTCGACTACCTGGTCTGCGAGGCGTTGGCCGAATTGACCCTCGCCATCCTGCAGAAGGATCGGATGCAAGATGAGTCCCTCGGCTACACGAGGGACCTTCCCCTCTACCTGCGAACCGCGCTCCCGCAGATCCTGGATGGGCGCACCCGATTCATCACCAACGCCGGCGGCATCAACCCCATCGCCGCCGGACGCGCCGCGGTGGCGACGCTCAAGGAGGCGGGGGCCAGCGGCCTGACGGTGGCGACCATCGTCGGCGACGATGTGCGGCCCTCGGCCGCCAAGCTGGGCCTGCCCGACTCGGTGCTGTTCGCCAACGCCTACTTGGGCGCCCGGCCGATTGTCGACGCGCTCCAGCAGGGAGCGCATGTGGTGATCGCTGGCCGGGTCGCCGACGCCTCCCTGTTCGCGGCGCCGCTCATCCACGAGTTCGGATGGGCGTGGGACGACTGGGATCGCCTGGCCGCTGGCGTCACCGTGGGCCATCTTCTCGAATGCAGCGGCCAGGTCGCAGGTGGCAACTATTCGGGGGCGTGGTGGGAGAATCCGGATCCCGACCGGATTGGTTTCCCGATCGCGGAGTGCGAGCCCGACGGCACGGCGGTCATCACCAAGCCGAAAGGCACGGGCGGGATGGTCACCTTCGACACGGTCCGCGAGCAACTGCTCTACGAGGTGCACGACCCGGCCCGCTACCTCAATCCGGATGTCGCCGCCGACTTCACCGCGCCAACTCTCACGGACCAGGGCGGCGACCGCGTTCTACTTAGCGGATGCCGGGGCACCGCCAAACCCGAGACGTACAAGGCTTTGGTGTGCACGCCGGCCGGATGGGCGGGGGAGCTGCGGGTGGCCTACACATGGCCCGACGCTGAAGCCAAGGCCCGGGCCGCGCATCGGTTCGTCAAGCATCGGGCCGCCGCGGCCGGCGTGGTCGTCGACGAGTGGGTGGAGGAGTACTTCGGCGCGAACGGCTTCGGCGGGCCGACCGTGCGGCCACCGACAGACGAACCGCCGGAAGTCATTGGCCGGCTGGCGTGGCGCTGCGCCGATGCCGAGAGCGCGGCGGCGGTGATCCGGGCGGGGCAACTGGGCGTGCTCGGTCTCTCTGGGCCGCCCGGCATCAGCGGCATCGGCCGGGCGCCGGGAGGCGGCCTGCCGAATCAGCTTCTGGCGGTAGACGGCATCGCCGTGGACCGCGACCTGGTGGACAGCCAGGTACGGATCGAACTGGAGACCATCTGATGCGGGTCCGCTTGGTCGACGTCTGCGGAGCCCGATGCGGCGACAAGGCCGACATCAGCGACGTGACCCTCTTCGCCGACGACGAGGCCAGCTACCAGGCCATCCGGGAAGCCGTGACCGCGCCAGCGGTGAAGGCGCACTTCGGGTCGCTCGTGCAGGGTGACGTCGTTCGTTACGAGGCTGCCAATGTCTGGGCGCTCAAGTTCGTCATGCAGGGCGCCCTCGGTGGCGGCGGCCCGCGCAGTCTTCGCAGCGACAACCTGGGCAAGACCCATGCTGCCGCGCTGCTGCGCATGGAGGTCGAAATCCCCAACGACATCGCGCTGGCCAGTGCCCGGCGCGGTCGGCGCGCCCCGACCGCCTGAGCCGACGCAGATCGGGCCCCGTCGAGGTCGCGCCGCACGAACCTCGCCATCGACAACACGTCCGCGACCGCCGTCGGAGGCAGTGGGTCCTCGACCCCGGGGACGCCGTCGAGCACCGGCGGGGTCTCGCGGTAGCCGACGACCAGGTCCAGCTGGTCCAGGGTCATGTGGCGATCACGGGCGTCCCGGCGGACATGGGGTCAGCCTCGCAGAGCGCGCAGCCGTTCGACCACGCCGGCGAGAACCGAGGTGAGGAGGGCGATGTCCTCGTCGGTCGTCGACCAGCCCACCGATACCCGCAAGCTGCGTTCGGCCTCGACGCCCATGGCTTCGAGGACAGGCGAGGGTTCGAGCGTCTCCGATGAGCACGCGCTGCCCGAGTGGGCGGCCACTCCGGCCTGGTCGAGGCCGAGCAGGACGGCTTCCGCCTCCACGCCGTCCACGCCGAGACAGAGAACGTGGGGCAACGATCCCTCCTCGGTGTCGTCCCCGTAGCGGACCACGCCGTCGATCTGCAACGCCGCCGCGCTGGCCTGCTCGATCTGGGCCCGGTTGGCCTTTGCTTCCCACTCCAACGCCGAAGGATGGAGGGCTGTCGCGGCCGCGCCGAATCCGACGATGGCGGGGACGTTCTCCAGGCCGCCGCGGCGGGCGCGTTCCTGCTCGCCGCCCACCAGCAGGGGAGGCAGGCGCAGCCCGCGCCGAACCAGGAGGGCCCCAATTCCTTTGGGTCCACCGAACTTGTGGGCACTGACCGACATGAGGTCGGCGCCCAGGCCGTCGAAATCGACGGGGATGTGGCCGGCGCCGGCCGCCGCGTCGACATGCACGAGCACCCCGGCGGCTCGGCACATATCGACGATCTCCTGTACCGGCTGCCGCGTGCCCACCTCATGATTGGCAATCTGGCAGTGGACGAGGGCCACACCTGACCCTTTCCCCAACTCCTCCTCGATGGCGGCCGGTGACACTCGGCCGAGGCGGTCGACGGGGATCCACACCACGGCGGAGGCGCCGCGCTCCGAGCTGTCGCGCACGGCCGAGTGCTCGACGGCCGGGCAGAGGAACCGACCGCCGCTGTGGGTCATGAGGGCGCCGAAGACAGCGGCATTGATCGCCTCGGTGGCCCCGCTGGTGAAGATGACCTCACGGGGGCGGGCGCCGAGGAGGGCGGCGACCTGTTGGCGGGCGTCCTCGATGGCGGCGCGGGCCATCCGGCCTTCGGTGTGGACCCGCCCGGGATCGGCGGCGCTCACCCAGGGCGGCATGGCCTCGAGCACCTCGGGCCGGGGGGGCGAGGTCGAGGCATGGTCGAGATAGGCCCGGCCCACCTCGCTTATACCAAGGTCACGCAGGCGTCGTCGCCCATGGCCCGGCTCGAGCTCTGCGTGGGGATGGTTTCCCCGTACAGGCCGCCGAGGATGCCGCGCACCATGCCGCGGTCGACGGCGCAGATCACCGGATGGGCCTTGGCCGTCTCCCCGAACGGGCAGTGCTCGGCGATGATCGCCAGCGAACCGCCCCGCGCTTCGGCGTGGGCGGCGAAACCGTGCGCGGTGAGGGCGTCGGCCACGGCGTGCAGAGCGGCCCGGAAGCTGCGCTGGCCTTCGGCGGGCGACATGGCCGCGGCCAGGCTGCGGCCGTACTCCTCGCCCACCTCCTCCGCCATCGCCTCGGCCTGATCCCGGGGGACCAGGCTCAGCGCCTTGCCCAGCAGGATGACAAGGAGGTCGTCGCGCCGGGCCGGGAACTCCAGGGTGGTCGTCTTCTCTGACACCCGGTAGCGCTTCGAGGGGCGTCCCGCCGCGGCCGGCCGGTCCACGAAGACCTCCACGTAGCCGCCGGCGGCCAGCTTGTCGAGGTGGTGGCGGGCCACGTTGGGGTGCAGCTCGAAACGCTCGGCCACGTCGGCGGCGGTCACGCCCCGCTCGTGGTCCCGGGCGAAGAGGTAGATCTCCCGGCGGGTCGGGTCGCCGAAAGCGGTCGTAACGGCCACAACAGCGGCGGAGAACTCGTCATCGGTCAGTGCCGCTACACCGTCCATGCCCAGTATTGTACCTATGGACGTAGTGGAAACTCCGGGAGAACCAATTGGCTGTCACTGAGGCACAGGTCATCGAGGCGTTGCGCCCCGTACAAGACCCTGAACTGCACCTTTCCATCGTGGACATCGGGATGGTAAAGGGCGTCACCATCGAGGGTGGCCAGGTATCTGTGCTCGTGGCCCTCACCGTCCAGGGCTGTCCGATGCGAGCCGAGATCGAACAGCGGGTCACCGGCGCCCTGATCGGGCTTGACGGTGTCGAGCACGTTGCGGTCGAGCTCACCGTCATGACCCCGGAGGAGCTGACGGCGGTACGCCAGCGCATGGGACACCAGCATGCGCACGCTCCCAGCGCGGGCGGCCAGCGGCTCGGCCACGAGGAAGGCCGGGCCAATCCGTTCAACGACCCGGACAACCGGACCCGGATCCTCGGCATCACGTCGGGCAAGGGCGGCGTCGGCAAGTCCTCGGTAACGGTGAACCTTGCCATCGCCCTGGCCCAGGCCGGCCACGAGGTGGCCGTGCTCGATGCCGACGTCTATGGGTTCTCGGTGCCCAAGATGCTCGGCGTCTCGCAGCAGCCCGTGGTCATCGAGGACCTGATGATCCCGCCTGTGGCGCACGGCGTGAAGGTCATCTCCATCGGCTTCTTCGTCGGCGAGGACCAGCCGGTGATGTGGCGGGGCCCGATGCTCCACAAGGCCCTCGAACAATTCCTCGTCGACGTCTACTGGGGCGACCTCGACTACCTGCTCATCGACATGCCGCCCGGGACCGGCGACGTCGCGCTGTCCATGGCCCAATACCTGCCTCGCTCCGAGATCTATGTCGTCACGACCCCACAGGCGGCCGCGCAGCGGGTGGCGCAGCGCTCGGCGTACATGGCCAAGAAGATCAACCTGCCGCTTCGGGGCGTGATCGAGAACATGAGCTGGTTCACCGGCGACGACGGCAAGCGCTACGAGCTGTTCGGATCCGGCGGCGGAGCCGCGCTGGCGGCCGACCTCGGCGTACCCCTGATGGGCCAGATCCCGCTGTTGCCCGCCCTCCGCGAGGGTGGCGATGTCGGCCTGCCCGTGACGGTGGCCGATCCATCCGGCGAAGCGGCGGAGTGTTTCCGGTTGCTGGCGTCGGGGGTGGAGGAGCGCGGGCCCGGGCGGGTGTTCCGTCCGGAGCTGACGATCCACTGAACTTCTGCCCGCTGACCATCTTTAGCCCGACCGACGGCGTACAACGGTAAGGATGGTTCTGCGCGCCCGATCCCACGAGGTGGCCACGGCGGCACGGCCGGCGGCCGCGGGCACACCTGTCGGGCGTCGGGTCGTGCTCGGCATGATCGGGCTTGGCGCGGGCGGCATTCTGGCCGGCGCGAACATCCAGGACGCGCTGACCCGCTGGCTGGCCCCGGTCTTCGCCGCCGACCCGACCGGGTTGAGCTCGCTGATTCCGGTGGCGGGCCGGTTTCGCATCTACTCGGTGGTGGGCTTCCTGCCGAGGCGCCGGCCCAATGAGTACCGCCTGAAGCTCGATGGACTGGTCGATCGACCGCTCGACATCTCTTACGCCGACCTGTTGGCCATGCCCGCCACCCGATTAGTGCGCGACTTCCAGTGCGTCACCGGGTGGCGGGTGCCCAAGGTGCCGTGGACCGGGGTGCGGCTGTCCGACCTCCTCGACCGGGCCGGCGTGCAGGGCCACGCTCAGGCCATCAAGTTCACGTCTTTCGACGGCTTGTACACGGAGAGCCTGACGCTCGCCCAGGCCCGGCGGTCGGACGTCCTCGTCGCTTACAAGATCGAGAATCACGTCGTCTCCGCCGAGCACGGCGGCCCCGTCCGCCTGTATGTCGCGCCGATGTATGGCTACAAGTCGTGCAAGTGGTTGGCGCGCATCGAGGTGACGACGGCGGTCGAGCCGGGCTACTGGGAAAACCAGGGATACGACGTCGACGCGTGGGTCGGCCACTCCAACGGACGCGATGACCACGCCACCTCGTAACAACATGCTGCTGCGTTTCGACCGAACCGAGCGCATCCTGCACTGGACAAACGCCGTGCTGTTCGGTGTGCTTCTGGCCACGGCTGCCGCGCTCTACATCGGTCCGATCTCGGCCGTGGTCGGGCGGCGCGACGTGATGAAGACCATCCACGTGTACGCCGGTCTGGCGCTGCCGGTGCCGCTGGTGCTGTCCTGGGTCGGTCCGCGCTGGGGGCGACGGCTGCGCGCCGATGTGCGGAGGATCAACCATTGGACCCCGGACGACCACCGCTGGTTGCGGTCCCGCGGGCGGGTGGGCTCGGCGCGAGTCGGCAAGTTCAACGCCGGCCAGAAGTTGAACGCGGCGTTCACCGGCGGTGCCATCGTGGTGATGCTGGCGACGGGATCGATCATGCGGTGGCCGCAGCCGTTCCGCCTGTCGTGGAGGACTGGCGCCACGTTCGTGCACGACTGGGTGGCCATCGGCTTGTTCGTGTCGATCACCGCGCACCTCATGTTCGCCTTCTCCGACGCCGAGGCGATGGCGGGGATGGTGAAAGGGCGCGTTCGCCGGACCTGGGCGCGGGATCACCACCCCGTATGGCACGACGAAGTCGTTGCGCCTGCGGCCGATGAGGAGCCGGTAACCAGCTAGCAGTGTCCGGACAGCGACGAGGCGCGATCGACGGTCTCGGCCGCGGCGCGTTTGCCGGATCGCACTGCGCCGCGGTAAGCCCGGCATAGCCCGCGCCCACCACGTAGACATCCGCTTCGATCCTTTCCGCCATCAGAGCGGCACCGCCCGCGATGAGTGGAAATCGTCGTCGATCGTGGCGCGACTGTGCGAGAGTCGCTGAATGCCGCAGAACATCTTCACCGGACGAGTCGCCGAAGGCTATGACCTTGGATCTCCGGAAATGTGGGAGTACGCCCTTCTTCAAGCGACGGCGAGCTTCCTTGCCGACGCTGCTGACGGTGGCGCGGCGTTGGAGTTCGGGATCGGTACCGGCAGGGTCGCGTTGCCGCTAAGCCAGCGCGGCGTCGAAGTTCACGGCATCGATATCTCGGAGGACATGATCACTCAGTTGCGCGCCAAGCCCGGTTCGCAGTCAATCGGCGTGACGGTCGGTGACTTCGCCACAACGGACGCGCCAGGGACCTTCTCGCTGGTCTATCTCGTGTACAACGCTCTCTCGAATCTCATCACGCAAGCCGAACAGGTCGACTGCTTTCGGAATGCCGCCCGTCATCTCCTGCCCGGTGGCCGTCTCGTCGTCGAGATGTGGGTCCCGGATCTCCGACGTTTCCCGCCGGGAGCGGTCGCACTCCCGTTCGACGTGAGTCCGTCGCACGTTGGCTTGGACACCATCGACGTTGCGACTCAGCAGGGCGTTTCCCACCACTACGTCATCGTCGGCGACCATGCCGGGCAGTTCGACTCGCCCTATCGCTACGCCTGGCCCGCCGAACTGGACCTTATGGGCCAACTGGCCGGGTTGACGCGGCGCGAGCGCTGGGCCGACTGGGATCGCTCACCATTCACGAGCGAGAGCAGGAACAGCATTTCCGTGTGGGAACGCCCTCGATAGGCGGGCCACTAGTTGATGCCGTTCGGCAGATCGGTGGGATTCCAGCCCAGGTGGGCGACCGCAGAAGCGAACGCGTAGCGATCGGTCATCCCGCCTACGTAGCTCACGGCCGCGTGCAGCGCCTCGGGCGACCCCGCCGCCAGTCCCTCCACGGAGGGCAGCCGGTTGGGGCGATCGGCGAAGTACTCCACCAACGCCCGCAACACCCGCACGACCGCCGTCCCCTGCTCCACTGACGCCGGGCGCAGGTAGATGCGCTCGTAGTTGAACGACCGGAACGCGGCCAGCGCTTCTGCCCGATCGTCGATCATGCCGATCCGGCCGTCGCGCCCGATGGCTTCGATCACGCCGCCGATGAACGAGCCCAGCTGGTGGCTGCGGCTCTCGCCGCAGCGTTCCCGCACGAGCGGAGGAAGCATGGCCGGGGTCACGATCCCGGCGGATACGGCGTCCTCGAAGTCGTGGCACACGTAGGCGATGCGGTCCGCCCAGCTGACCACCTCTCCCTCCGGCGTCGAGGGGGCGGGTCGCGACCACGAGTGGTTGCGAACGCCATCGAGGGTTTCTTCGCACAGGTTGAGTGGAGCAAGTACCACGTCTGCTCCCCACACGGCATGGTCGTAGCCGCCGGGCACGTACGGCGACAGCGCGTCCTCGCTGGCGTGGCCGCCGGGACCGTGTCCGCAGTCGTGGCCAAGCGCGATGGCCTCAGCCAACGCCACGTTCAGCCGGGCCGCCCGGGCCACGCTGGTGGCGACCTGGGCCACTTCGAGGGCGTGGGTCAGGCGGGTCCGTTGGTGATCCTCCGGGAAGATGAAGACCTGGGTCTTCCCGGCCAGCCGGCGAAAGGCGGTGCTGCCGTGCAGGATGCGGTCGCGGTCGCGTTCAAAACAGGTGCGCAGGTGGTCGGGGTCCTCCTCCCTGGCCCGGTGGCCGCTGGCCACCGCCCGGGTGGCTCCGGGGGCCAGCTGCGCATCCTCGGCGGCCTCGCGTTCCTCCCTTGCCCACGGCGGCGCCCCGGCGCCGACCGCCGCCGAGCTGTCGGCGTGGGCCAGCCGCACCGACTCTCCGCCGACATGGCCGGCCATCGTGGCCGCCCACTGCCTGGCTCGTTCGGTGGAAGTCTCCACGCTGCGAGAGTACCGGCCGATCCCGCATAGCATGGACGCCACTGCAGTAGTCGAGAGGAGTTGTACTCGTGGAGGTCCGCATCGGTGTCACCCAGGTACCTAAGGAAATCGAGGTCGACCTCGGTGACGACACCGATCGCGACGACGTAGTGAAGCAGGTCGACGCCGCTTTGGCCGACGCCGACAAGGGATCGATCCTCTGGCTGACCGACCGTAAGGGCCGGCAAGTCGGCATCCCCGCCGCCAAGGTCGCATACATCGAGATCGGCAGCCCAGCCGACGAGCGGCGAGTCGGCTTCGGCGCTCACATGCACTAGTCGTTGACGGACCTGCTCGACCGTCGACTGCTGTTCGTCACCGGCAAGGGTGGGGTCGGCAAGACGGCCGTGGCCGCGGCCCTGGCCCTGCTCGCCGCCGAACGAGGGAAGCGCACCCTGGTCTGCGAGATCGACGCCAAGGGCAACCTGGCCGACTTCTTCGAGACCGGCCCGACACACTTCGAGGAGCGGGAGATCGCCCCTCGCTTGTTCGCCATGTCGATGGACACCGAGGCGTCGCTTAAGCAGTACCTGAGCCTTCAGCTGAAGTTGCCGCTGGTCGCCAGAGTCGGCCCGCTGGCCCGCATCTTCGATTTTGTCGCCACGGCCGCCCCGGGCGTCAGGGAGATCGTCACGGTCGGCAAGCTGTGCTGGGAGGTGCGCGAAAACCACTACGACCTGGTCGTGGTGGATGCGTCCGCGACCGGCCACATCGTCGGCCAACTGTCGGCGCCGGAGACGATCAACGAGCTCGTCCAGGTCGGGTTGGTCCGCCAGCAAACGGGGTGGATACTCGAGATTTTGGGCAACCAAGAGGTGACGGGGCTGATCATCGTGGCCACGCCCGAGGAGATGCCCGTCAACGAGACCATTGAGCTCTCGCATCGCATCGAGGCGGAGACGCACGTCGACCTGGCCGGCATCGTGGTGAATCGGGTGCTACCCGAGCTGTTCGGCCGGGGAGAAGAAGAGGTGTTCGACCAGCTGGCCGGCCCCGATCACCTGGACGACCTTGACGCCGCCGTCGGTGGTGATATGCAACCGCTGATCGACGGCGCCCGCCTCGCGGTCACCCTGCGCCGGACGCGAGCCGATCACCTCGAGCGCCTTCGGGAGTCAGTATCGCCCGAGCTGCCCATGCTTTACCTGCCGTATCTCTTCGTCCGCTCCCACGGCTTGCGATCCACGCGGATGCTGGCCGAGGCGCTCTCCGCCGAGCTCGGGTACTAATGGCGCCCCGCGGCAAGACCGCGTCCGCAGACAGGCCGGTGACCCTCGAGCAGCTCCTGGCCGCCAAAGAGATCGCCGTGTTCTGCGGATCGGGCGGCGTGGGCAAAACGACGACTGCCGCGGCCGCGGCGGCCATGGCGGCCGTTCGATTGGGCGGCAAAGTGTTAGTGCTCACGGTCGACCCGGCCAGGCGATTGGCCGATGCGCTCGGACTCGAAGGATTCGGGAACACCGAGAAGCCCGTCCCCGCCTCCGCTTTCGCCGAGGCGGGGGTGACGTTGAATGAGGACAGAGGCGAGCTCTGGGCGGCCATGCTGGACACCAAGGAGAGCTGGGACAACCTGGTCAAGCGCCACGCCCCGGATCGCGCCACCGCCCAGAAGATCCTGGACAACTCCCTCTACCAGAGCTTCTCGGGCAAGTTCGTGCAATCCCACGAGTACATCGCGATGGAGCGGCTCTACGAGATCCACGCCGACGGGAAGTACGACCTGATCGTCGTGGACACGCCGCCGACCCGTAATGCCATCGACTTCCTGGAGGCACCGCAGCGGATGGCGGAGTTCTTCACGTCCCGCTTCCTGCGGCTGCTCACCGTCCCTTACCAGTCGAGGCTCGTGAACATGGCGTCGCGGCCGTTCTACACGCTGGCCGATCGCATTCTCGGTTCACAGTTCCTCCAGGACATCGCCGAGTTCTTC
>CAXMLU010000603.1:0-3361 GCA_964194255.1 uncultured bacterium | reverse complement strand
CCTCCACCTCCACCGCCGCCGCCACCTCCACCGTTCCCGCCACCTCGCACGTTCGCGCCGGTGGCTTCGCGCTCCGCGCCGACCGGCCGTACTCCGGTTTCCGCCGCGCCCGCGCCGGCGCCTGCACCTGAGGTGACGACCAGCACCACCGCCCCGCCGGTCAACCTGGACAGCGCCGCTCAGCAGATCCAGTACTTCGACACTTGGGCCTAACGACAAGGGGGAAGGCCGAAGCCTTCCCCCTTACGCTTCGCGCGTGTAGGACGACGATTACTTCGGCTGGGGCGTGACCCGCAGATATGGCTTCAACGTCTTGGAGCCAGCTGGGAACCGCTCCTTGGCCTCCTCGTCGGAAACGGCCGGGACGATGATGACGTCCTCGCCCTGCTTCCAGTCGGCGGGAGTCGCCACCTTGTGGTTGGCGGTCAACTGAAGCGAGTCGATCACCCGGAGAATCTCTTGGAAGTTCCGGCCGGTGGAGGCCGGATAGGTGATCATCAGCTTCACCTTCTTGTCCGGTCCGATGATGAACACGAACGGACCGTCGTGGTGTCACTGGCATTGGGGTGGATCATGCCGTAGAGGTCGGCCACAGTGTGGTCGGGGTCGCAGCCGCCTAGGCCGTCCTGGTCGCAATGTTGACGTGTTCACTCAACATTCGAATGGCGGCATGATGCCGAGATGGACCGGCTCCGTGGATCGCTGCTCGCGGGCGGATCGGCCCTGTCCTTCGGGATCACCATCGTGATCGGCCGGACCTTGGCCAAGGCGGGATTGGGAGCCCCGACCGTGCTCGGGCCGCGGTTCACCATGGCCGGAATCATCCTGATCGTCATGTTGATGATGCGACGAGTGTCGCCCTTTCCCCTACCTGGCGAACGCACGGGCGTGGTGCTTCTCGGCGCGATCGGCTACGCGGCCGAATCAACCTTGTTTTTTATGGGCTTGGAGCGGGGCACCGTCGCCGCCGTCACCCTTCTCTTCTACGCGTATCCGGCCCTGGTCACGGTTTACGAGCTGGCGACAGGGATGAGCCGGCCGCGTCGAGCACCGCTGATGACGCTCGCATTGTCGGCCGTTGGCATCGTGTTGATCGTCGCCACTGGATCGTCCCTGTCCATCTCGGGCGTGGGGATCGTCTGCGCCCTGGCCGCGGCCGCCGCCTTCGCCGCCTATCTGATTATCAGCCACCACGTCGTTCACCGCAGCGATGCCATGCCCGTGGCGGCGTGGACGGCCCTCGGCGCGGGGGCCAGCTTTCTCCTCCGCGGCGTCATCATTGACGGCTTCGGCGATCCCTCCGGCCACTGGTGGCAGCTGATGCTCAATGGCGTGGCCACCGCGTTCGCCTTCTCGCTGATGTTCGCCGCCCTTCGCCTCCTCGGGCCGAGTCGTACGGCGATCGTCATGACCCTCGAAGTGTTCTTCGCCGTCGCGTTGGGAGCCGTGCTTCTGCACGAGTCCATCAGTTTTTTCCAAGGACTGGGCGGCGCGGCCATGCTCACTGCCGCCGCGCTGACGGCCAGAAAAGACCCGGCGGTGGCCAGCGCGCCATGACGGCCGGAAATTCGGTTGGGCCGCGGACGACTCCCCCGTAGGCTGACCGGCATGGCCTGCTCCCCAACCCACGGCGTCGGCCAGGCCCTCGTCCGCCATACGCCCTCCGGGCGGTTCCTGGCCGAAGGGGGCCTGTGGACCGACCACCTCGAGCATGCCGTCGCCTTCGACTCCGGATACGACGCCGGCCGCTTTCTCGCCGTACATGCGTGCGAGCCGGGCGCGTGGACGGTCTTCGTCGACGACGTGGCCGCCGCTTAAGGGTTCGAGTTCGCCGGTCCGGCGTCGGTGGGGCGCGTCGGTGTCGGTCCCTCGGTCTCCACCGAGTTGAAGCTGAGACCGGCGGACTGGAGCGCTCGTTGGATGCGGGCACGAAGGGCCCGGCCGACGGCCGGCCGATCTCCGGGCTTCGTCTTCACCGCCACCCGCACCGTCACCCCTTCGGCGGAGAACTGGTCGACTCCCAGCACCTGAGGAGGCTCCAGGATGGCGTCGCGGTAGGTAGGGTCATCGGCGACGGCATTCGCCGCCTCTTCGATGACGCTGGTGGCGTGCTCAATGTCCGCCCGCCAGGGCAGGATGACGTCGACGATGGCGCGGTTGAAGTCGTCGGAGGTGTTCGCCACCTTCCGGATCTCGCCGTTGGGGATGTACCAGACGATCCCGTCGAAGGCCCGGACCCGGGTGGTGCGCAGGTTCAGGCTCTCCACCGTCCCGGTGGTGTCTCCGACCATGATCACGTCGCCGACGCCGTACTGGTCCTCGACCAGGATGAGGAACCCGGAGAGGAAGTCGCGGACCAAACTCTGGGCTCCGAACCCCAGCGCCGCGCCGACGACGGTGGCGCCGGCGATGAACGGCCCCAGCTTGATCCCGACCTCGCCCATGATGGTGAGGCCCGCAATCACCCAGATGAAGCCCCGTAGGGCGCTGGACAGGGCCGTGGCCACGGTTCTGGCCCGGTCATCGGCCCGCGCCACCGAGGCGCGGGAGACGACCTTCAGGCGCAGCCCCTCCACGGTGTGGCGAATTACACCAGCACCGACGCGGGCCAGGATCATGGCCAGCACCACGACCAGGCCGATACGCAGGATCCGGACCAGCACCGCCTGGCCGAGCTCCGACCAAAAAGGACTGTTCCCCAGGTAGTTGTAAATGAAGTCGTAGATGGCGCCCTTGTTGGAGACGGACAAAGGCGCGGGGAGGAGGTGCAGGACGGCGAGCACGGCGGACCACCCTACCGACCGCTCGCGGCGCGCTCGAGCGGAATGCCCACCTAGGTGCCGGCCGCCTTGAGCATCAGGTCGGTGGCGAAGCCGATAAGTAGCCCCATGAGCAGGCCCCACATCAGCAGCTCTTTGAAGCCCAGCTTTTGGGCGACGAAGAGCAGCTGGACCACGACATAAAGAATCGACCCGGCGGCGAGGGCCAGGAAGGCGAGCGAGAGCACGTTGTTGACGAAGCTCTGCCCGATGAGCGTGCCGACGAACGTCGGTCCGCCGCCGACCAGGCCGACCACCAGCAGAAATGTCCACGTCGGTCGCTCGCCCGCCGCCGCCAGCGGACCGCAGATTCCGAACCCCTCCGTGCCGTTGTGCAAGCCGAAGCCGATGATCAGCAGGAGGGCCAGGCTGACGTTGCCTTTGGCCGCCGACTGGCCGATGGCCAGACCCTCCGAGAAGTTGTGGAGGCCGATGCCCAGGGCGATCAGGAACGCCAGGCGGTGCGCGGGCGTGGTCAAGAACCGACGAGCCAACGGTGGGGCTTGAAACTCTTCGACCGCGGCCGCGCCCGGCCCAAAGGG
>CAXMLU010000602.1:0-3172 GCA_964194255.1 uncultured bacterium | reverse complement strand
TCAACGTCGACATGATCGTGCAGAACGTCTCCCGCCATGGCATTACCGACATCTCCTTCACCGTGCCCAAGGCCGACCTCGCCGCCGGCCTGGACGTGTGTCGCACGCACGCCGCCGAGATCGGCGCCGATGAGGTGCTGGCCGACATCGACATCGCCAAGGTCTCGTTGATCGGAGCCGGCATGAAGACCCATCCCGGCATTGCCGCCACCATGTTCGAGACTCTGGCGGGTGAGGGCGTCAACATCGAGATGATCTCGACGTCGCCGATCCGCATCAGCTGTGTGGTGCGCGCCGACCGGGTGGAGGATGCGGTCGTCGCCCTCCACGACGCCTTCAAGCTGGGAGACTGAGATGCGGGTCGGCGTGTACGGCGCTACGGGTCAGGTGGGCGGCGTGATGCGGACGCTGCTCGCGTCGCGGGGCTTCCCGGTCGACGAGGTCCGCTACTTGGCGTCCGCCCGGTCGGCGGGCCGGCGACTGCCGTGGCAGGGAATGGATGTCGTCGTCGAAGACGCGGCTACAGCCGACCACCGGGGCATTGACGTGGCGTTGTTCTCGATGGGGAAAGGGGCCGCGCTGGAGCTGGCGCCGCGAGTGGCCTCGGCCGGGGCGGTGGTCATCGATAATTCGTCGGCGTGGCGCATGGATCCTGATGTCCCCCTCGTCGTGCCCGAGGCCAATGCCGACGCCTTGTCGAGCATCCCGAAGGGCATCGTGGCCAACCCCAACTGCACCACGATGGTTGCCATCCCTGTGCTTACCGTGCTGCACCGTGCCGCCGGTCTGACGAGCATGGTCGTGTCCACCTATCAGGCCGTCTCGGGAGCAGGCGGAGTCGGCGTGGATGAGTTGGACGAGCAGATCCGGGCGGTCGGCGACAAGGCGCGCGAGCTGACCTTCGACGGCTCCGCCGTGAGCATGCCCCCGCCGGCGGTGTTCGTGGAGCCGATCGCCTTCAACGTCATCGCGTTCGCCGGCGCGGCCGTCGACGACGAGACCAACGAGGAGCACAAGCTCCGAGACGAGAGCCGCAAGATCCTCGGCATCCCTGACCTGCCGGTGTCCGTGACGTGCGTGCGGGTCCCGGTGTTCACTGGGCACTCACTGTCCATCAACGCATCGTTCCGCTCCGCCATGTCGCCAACCGAGGCGATCGCCATGCTTCGCGACGCTCCCGGCGTCGTGGTCGGGGACGTGCCGACACCGTTGGCGGCGGCCGGCACGGACGTGTCGATCGTTGGCCGCTTCCGGCGTGATCCCACCGTGGAGCACGGCCTGGCCTTCTTCGTCTCAGGCGACAACCTGCGCAAGGGCGCCGCCCTCAACGCCATCCAGATTGCCGAAGAACTGCTGGCCCGGGGCCTCATCGGCTGAAGCACTAGAACATGGGTATGGCCGCAGCGGGTTGGACGGTGGCGGTCATCGTCGGTGTGGCCGGCATTGTGTGGGGGGCAGAAGCGTTCGCCGAGCATCTGGCCCCAGCCGCCGTGGCCCTGCGGGTGAGCCCGTTCGCCCTGGCCCTGCTCCTGGCGGGCGCCGAGCCTGAGGAACTGGCCACCGGTCTGGCCGCCAGTGCCCGCCACGCCCCGGCCATCGCCTTCGGCGACGTCATCGGCGCCAATGTGGCCATGTGCCTGGTCGCCCTCGCAGTCGGCGCCATAGTTGCCCCGCTGCCTTTCGGGACTCAGGTGCGCCGCTACGGACTGTTCAGCCTCTTCGTCGGCGGGGCGTGCGCGGTCGTCGCCTGGGGCGGTCGAGTCGGCCGGTGGCAAGGGCTGGCCCTCATCGCGCTCTACGTCGCCTTCGTCGGCGTCATCTGGATCGTCGAAGGCGCGCCCCCCGCGTTGGGTGAGACGGCCGAGCTGGCGGACGCAAAAGCCCATCTGACCGACGACCCCGGGCCGGTGGGTCGACGGGTCGGTCGGGACCTGGCCGCCATCCTGGCCGGTGTGGCGGCCATGGCCGCCGGCGCCACCGTGCTCGTGGAGGGCGTGCGCCACTTGGCCCACGCCGATGGGTCGCAGGCTCGCCTCAGTCTCACTCTGGTGGGATTCGCGACGGCGTTCGAGTTGGTGGCCCTGTCCTGGTCGACGTCGCGCCGCGGGACGAGTGAAGCGGTCGTCGCGGCCGTCGTCGGATCGTTCGCGTACAACGCCACCATGACCCTTGGAGCGGCGGCCCTCCTCCGCCCGCTGGCGATCACGCACGCGGCTCGGCTGCACACGCCGTTGATCGTCATGCTCGGCGCGCTGGCCGGTGCGATCGCGCTGTCTTGGCGAACCCAAAGCTTGACTCGGTCGAAGGGGATCGTCCTGCTGCTCTGCTACCCGCTTTTCGTGGCTGCCGTTCTCATCGGCGCATGACGTCCGGTCGGGCAGGGGCCGCACGGTAGGGTGCGTCGTGCATCTCGGGATCATCGCGGCGGTGTTCCCGGTGATCTTCATCGGCGAACTCCCGGACAAGACCATGTTCGCCAGTCTGGTGATGGCCTCGCGCGGCAAGCCGGCCGCGGTGTGGATAGGTGCGGCTGCCGCCTTTCTCGTGCACGTGGTGATTGCCACGACCATCGGCGTGGGTCTGTTTGCCATCCTGCCCCGGCGGGCCGTCGATGGGGTGGTGGCCGTCCTGTTCCTCGGGGGGGCGGTGTACGCCTATCTCGAGGGGAACCGTGACGAGAGTGGTCTCGTGGAGAAGGAGGCGTCCACTCACAAGCGTGTGGTCACCACCGCCTTCTTCGTCATCTTCCTCGCCGAGTGGGGTGACCTGACCCAGATCCTCACCGCCAACTTGGCCGCCCACTATCACTCGCCGTTGTCGGTAGGCGTCGGCGCGACGTCGGCGTTGTGGGCGGTGGCCGCGCTGGCCGTGACCAGCGGTCAGGGACTTCTGCGTTGGTTTCCGATCCGCACCGTCCGCATGGTGACCGCCGGGGCGCTCGTCATCCTCGCCGGCGTGGCCACCTATTCGGCGCTGCGCTAGGCCCGTCAACCGGTGCGTACGGGCCGGTGTGCAAGAAGACGTCGTAGCCATCGCCTCTGCGTTGGAGGGCGGCCAGCTGCCTGACGATGGCGGCCGGCACGCCATGGCCGACGTACTGCGGATAGGCGAACGGTCCATCGGCGGCGATGGCCGAGGTGGGCGCCAGCCGGTCTCCCAGCACACCGCGGAT
>CAXMLU010000601.1:0-10826 GCA_964194255.1 uncultured bacterium | reverse complement strand
CCCGCCGGTATTGTCGGAACGTGCCCTACGACGTGACCACCGCCGTCTTCGAAGGGCCGTTCGACCTGCTGCTGCACCTGATCACCAAGGAACAGGTGGACATCTATCAGGTGTCGCTCACCCACATCGTCGACGCCTACGTGGCCGAGATGGAGGCCATGCAGCACCGCTTCGAGCAGCTGGACCTGGATGTGGCCACCGAGTTCCTGCTCATCGCCGCCATCTTGGTGGAGCTGAAGACCCGCCGCCTCCTGCCCGGCGCCGATGACGTCGAATTGGACGAGGAGCTGGCCCTCTGGGAGGAGCGAGATCTCCTGCTGGCCCGCCTCCTTGAGTGCAAGACATTCAAGGACGCCGCCTCGGCGCTGTCGCGGCTCGCCAGCCTGGCGGAGCGCTCCTATCCCCGCCGGTCGGGCCTCGAGGAGCAGTTCCTCGGCCTGGCTCCCGATCTCCTGGCCGGCGTCACGGCCGAGCAACTCCGCGCCGCCTATCGGCGGGCCACCACCCCCCGGCCCGTGCCTCACGTCGAGCTGGATCACGTCGCCCCGATCCGCGCCAGCGTGACCGATGCCGTGGCGGAACTGGTCGATGAACTGCCCAGGGTGGGCCGGATCACGTTCCGGCACCTCACCCAAGATCTGACGGAGCGGCTGGCGGTGATCGTGCGCTTCCTGGCCGTGTTGGAGCTCTGCAAGCAGGGGCTGGTCGACCTGGAGCAGGGCGCCCTGTTCGGCGACCTCCATGTCGTGTGGGTGGGAGGGGCCGGTCGCGACGCGATCGACGTATCCACGCTGGATATCGAGGAGTACCAGGGATGAACCGTGGCGAGTGAGGAGCAGCGTGCCATCGAGGCCATCCTGATGGTGGCCGACGAGACGATTGCGCCGCATCTGCTAGCCCAGCTGCTGGAGATCTCCCCCGGCCGGGTGGAAGAGCTGTGCGCCGAGCTGGCGGCCGCCTATGACGCCGAAGACCGCGGGTTCGTGTTGGCGAGAGTGGCGGGCGGTTACCGCTTCCAAAGCCACGCCGACCTGGCCCCGTACGTCGAACGGTTCGTGCTCGAGGGCCAGTCGGCCCGGCTGTCCGCAGCCGCCCTGGAGACGCTGGCCATCGTGGCCTACAAGCAGCCCGTGTCCCGCGCCCAGGTGACCTCCATTCGGGGGGTGAACGTCGACGGCGTCATGCGCACCTTGCAGCAGCGGGGCTATGTCGAGGAGGTGGCGCGAGATCCGGGACCCGGCCAAGCCGTTCTCTACGGCACCAGCCGATCGTTCCTGGAGAAGCTCGGCCTCGACCATCTGGGCCAACTTCCGCCCCTCGCTGACTTCGTGCCCGGTCCGGAGACGGTCGATCTGCTCGAGCAGGGCCTGCGGGTGAGCGACGACGAGTTGGGGTGAGTGCGGCGGAGGCCGGCGGTATCCGCCTCCAGAAGGTGCTGGCCCGCGCCGGGCTGGGTAGCCGGCGCAAATGCGAGGAACTCATCGCCGAAGGGCGGGTCAGGGTAAACGGCCAAGTTGCCGACCTGGGAAGACGCATCGATCCGGACCATGACCGGGTTGAGGTCGATGGCGTTCCGATCGCCGTGCAGGAGGGCCTCGTCTACTACCTGCTCAACAAGCCGGCCGGCGTGGTGACGACGTCGTCGGATCCGCAAGGGCGCACGACGGTGGTGCAACTAGTCCCGGCCGAGCTGCGGGTCTTCTCCGTGGGCCGGCTCGACGCTGACACCGAGGGCCTGTTGCTGCTCACCAATGACGGCGAGCTAGCGCAGCGGTTGGCGCACCCGTCTCACGGAGTCGAGAAGGAATACGTGGCGCTGGTCGAGGGCAGCCCCTCGGCCGGAGCGGTTCGGGCGTTGCGGCAGGGCGTTGCGCTCGACGATGGTGTCACCGCGCCCGCTCGGGTATCGCTGCAGCCACCGAGCACCCTGCACATCGTCATCCACGAAGGCCGAAATCGGCAGGTGCGCCGGATGTGCGAGGCGGTCGGCCATCCCGTCGTTCGTCTGGTGCGGATCCGCATTGGGCCGCTCGCCGACCGTTCACTGAAGCCCGGCCTGTGGCGGGCGTTGACCCAGAGCGAGGTACTGGCGCTGCAGGGTCACGAGGGCAGCTCGAACACGCGATAAGGGGAGACGACCCGGAACCCCATCCGCTCGTATACGGGCAGCCCCATGTCGGTGGCTTGCAGGATGGCGATCTCGGCGCCGGCGTCGGCACCGGCCGTGATGGCGTGCCACGTCATCGCCTCACCGAGGCCGCGCCGCCGCCACGGCCCGAGGGTGGCCACGTTGTAGACACCGGCGGCGACGCCATCGAAGAACAGCGCCGACGAGCACACCGGCCGGCCGTCCATGTAACCCACGTACAGGTGCTGACCGGGGATCGCCAACAGTTCGATCGGCGTGAGTTGCTGAGCCCAGTCGAGCGGCATGCCGAAGCCCCCGGCGCACACGGCGGCATGATCGCCCAGGTCGCCGGCATCATGGCTCTCCCGGATCTCGAGGCCGGACGGAATCGAGGCCGGGCGCGGCAGGGGATGCAACGCCATCCCCGGCAAGTTCCGGTCGTTGCGCAATCCGGCGGCGGTGGCCGCGACTTCGAGCGGCCGATCCGCCCCCGATCTCAGCCGCAGCTGGAACGGCAGGCCCCGCTCGCCGAAAAAGGCCAGCGTCCTGGCCACGGCCTCGGCTGGCTCGGAAGACGTACGGACCGCGAACGCCGAGTTGAAGAACGGATAGGGGATACCGCACGAGACGAAAAGCAGCTCGCCGTCCTCGACGGCGAAGCCCCGGGGAATGGCCGCGCACAACGCAGCCCAGGCGCCAAAGAAGTTGGTGTCGGCGACAGACGCCAGGTCGTCCGCGATCATGCCGAACGGTAGTCTCCGGCCGTGGTCACTCCCGCCGTTCGGGCCCTTCGCGGGGCGACAACCATCGAACAGGACACCACCGACCACGTCGGGCAGCGGGTCCGGACGCTCGTGAGCACCATGCTCGAGCGCAACGGCGTGGCCAAGGATGACCTCATCAGCATCATCTTCACCGCTACCGAGGACGTCGTGTCCACATTCCCAGCGACGGCGGCCCGCGAGCTGGGACTCGGGGACGTGCCACTGCTCTGCGCCCGCGAGCTCTCGGTCGTCGGGGGAACGCCTCGATGCGTGCGGGTGCTCATGCATCTGACGACGACGCTCGACCGTGATCAGTTGCATCACGTGTATCTCGAAGGTGCCCGGGGATTGCGCGATGACCTCCCCGACTGATCCGAGCGGGCGGGCGGGCCGGGCTGCGGTCGTCGGGACCGGCCTCATCGGCGGTTCGATCGGCCTGGCGCTGCGCGCCTTGGGCTGGCACGTCACCGGTCGTGATCTCGACCCGGCGCGTGCTCAGCGCGCCCTCGCCCTCGGCGCGCTCAACGCCATCGGCGAGGACCCTGAAGCCGAGATCACCTTCGTGGCCACGCCGGTGGCAGCGATCACGGTGGAGGCGAATCGAGCCTTGGCCGGCGGCGGCATCGTGACCGATGTGGGCAGCACCAAGGCGGCCATCGTGGTCGCCGTCGACCACCCTCGTTTCATCGGCGGCCACCCGATGGCCGGATCGGAGCAGGAGGGCGTGGAGGGCGCCGACCCGGCCCTGTTCGAGGGATCCACATGGGTGTTGACGCCGACGCAGGACACCGACCCCCACGCGTACGGACGGCTGCGATCCGTCCTCTCCTCGTTGGGCGCAGATGTGGTGGCGGTGGCCGCGGGCCGCCACGACGACCTGGTGGCCATGGTCTCCCACGTCCCGCACCTCACCGCCGTCACCCTGATGGGACTGGCCGCCGACCGGGCCGAGGAGCACGCCACCCTCCTGCGCCTGGCCGCCGGCGGCTTTCGCGACATGACCCGCATCGCTGCCGGCCATCCGGGTATCTGGCCGGACATCTGCGTCGAGAATCGCGACGCCATCGTCACCACCCTTGACCGCCTGGTCGCCGCCCTCGCCGAGATCCGCACCGTCGTCGCCGAGGGTGACCGGGTCCGGCTGCTGGCGGTCCTCGAGCGGGCCCGGGCGGCACGGGTCAACCTGCCGTCACGAGTGCCGAGACCCGAGGACATGGTCGAGGTCCGGGTGCCGATTCCGGACCGCCCGGGGGTGCTGGCCGAGGTCACCACCTTGGCCGGCGAACTGGACGTCAACATCTACGACTTCGAGATTGCGCACTCGGCCGAAGGCGACCGTGGAGTGCTGCTGCTGATCGTGGCGGCCGAGCACGCCGATCTGGTGCGAGGCGGTCTTCTGGCCCGGGGCTTCCGGCCGTCCGTGCAGCGGGTGGGATGAGATGAGCTGGCTCGACATCGACGGGGCGCCCCCGCACGGACTCCAGGGCCGGGTCCGGGTGCCGGGCGACAAATCCATCGCCCATCGGGCCCTGCTCCTCGCCGCCCGAGTTCCCGGCATCTCTGTGGTCCGCGGCCTGCCGAATGGGCAGGATGTGGCCCACACTGCGAGCGCTATCACGGCCATGGGCGCCCTCATCGACGGCGAACGGGTGAGTGGTGGCCAGGGCCGGCTGCACGAACCCCTTTCCCCTCTTGATGTCGGGAACTCAGGTACGGGGATCCGCCTTCTCGCCGGCTACGTGGCCGCCTTTCCCTGGCTCACGATCCTGGTCGGCGACGCCTCGGTGACTGGGCGACCGATGGACCGGATCAGGGATCCGCTCCGCCTCATGGGCGCGACCGTCGACGGACGGCACGGCGGGCGGTATCCGCCGCTGGTCATCCGAGGCGGTGACCTGTGCGGCATCGACTACCGGCTCCCTGTTGCCAGCGCCCAGGTGAAGTCGGCCGTGCTCCTCGCCGGGTTGTCGGCGGACGGCGAGACGGTCGTGCGTGAATCGGTGCCGACCCGAGCCCATACCGAGGAGATGCTGGCCGCCTGCGGCGCCGACATCACCGTCGCCGACGGCGTGGTGCGCCTCCGGCACTCCCTTCTCTGCCCGTTCGAGCTCGACGTCCCGGGCGACCCGTCCCAAGCCGCCTTCTGGGTCGTGGCCGCGTGCATTACCCCCGGTAGCGACCTCATTGTGGAAAGGGTCTACGTCGGACCGGCCCGGGCCGGGTTCCTCGATGTGCTTGCCCGCATGGGCGCGGATGTCACGGTGGAACCTGTCGGTCCGGAAGCGGACCATACCGCCGATATCCAGGCCCGATCCGGGCCGTTGGTGGCCACCGACGTGGGAGGGGCCGAGGTCCCGGGCCTCATCGATGAGATCCCCGCCCTGGCCGTGGCGGCCTCCGTCGCCGAGGGCACCACCGTGTTCCGGGATGCGGCCGAACTGGCCGTGAAGGAGACCGATCGGATCGCCGTCATGAGCTCGGAGTTGTCCGCGATGGGAGGCCGGGTCGAACCCCATCCCGACGGGCTCGTCGTCCAGGGCATCGGGTCGCTGCGCGGCGGTGCGGCCCGCTCCCACGGCGACCATCGCGTCGGCATGGCACTGGCGGTGGCCGGCCTGGCTGCGTCCGGTCCGTCCCGCATCGACGGCTGGGAGGCGGTAGCGACCAGCTACCCTGACTTTGAGGCCGACCTGCGATCGTTGACCGAGGGTAGGAGCTGATACGTGCGGGTGATCGCGATCGACGGACCGGCCGGGTCGGGGAAGTCCACCGTGGCCCGGGCCCTGGCCAAGCGACTTGGTCTGGAGTACCTCGACACCGGCGCCATGTACCGAGCGGTCGCCTTCGCCGCCCTGCGCCGCGGCATCGACCCTGACGACGCGGAACCGGTCGCCCGCCTCGTCCGCAACCTGGAGCTCTCCGTCGGAGATTCGGAGGTCACCGTAGACGGCGTGGACGCCACCATCGAGATCCGAGGTCCCGAAGTGACGCGGGCCGTGTCGGCGGTGGCCGCCAATCCTGAAGTGCGACGCGAGCTGTGCCGGCGCCAGCGGGAGTGGGGCGACGAACACGGCGGCGGGGTGATTGAAGGTCGGGACATCGGGACGGTCGTGTTCCCCAACGCCGACCTGAAGGTCTACCTCACCGCGTCGGAGCAGGAACGAGCCGACCGGCGCACTAAGGAAGTACTGGATCTCGACTACGACACGGTGGCGGCCGACATTGCCCGGCGGGACTACGTCGATTCCACCCGAGCGGTCAGCCCGCTGACCGTGCCCGATGACGCGGTGGTGATCGACACCACCGGTTCCAGCATCGACGACGTCGTCAACCTGGTCCTCGACCACCTGCCCGCGAGGGATGACGGGTGAGCGCGGACCTGATGTTCTACCGGTTCGTCCGGTTGGTGGTGGCCGGATTCTGCCGGGTGTACTGGAGGGTCTCCATCGAGGGGGCTGACCACGTGCCGGCCAGCGGACCGTTCGTGTTGGCGCCGGTGCACCGATCCAATGTGGACACCCTCCTGGCCGCGACGGTCACCGACCGGCGGATGCGGTTCATGGGTAAGGACTCGCTCTGGAAGCACCGCTGGTCGGCATCGTTCTTCAACGCCATGGGTGGGTTCCCCGTGCATCGCGGGACGGTCGACCGCGAGGCGTTGCGGCGCGGCGAGGAGGTCCTTCGGGGCGGCGAGCCGCTCGTCATCTTCCCGGAAGGGACCCGCCGGAGCGGACCTCTAGTCTCCGAGCTCTTCGACGGGGCGGCCTACGTGGCGACGCGGGTAGGCGTGCCGATTGTTCCCGTTGGGATCGGCAATTCGGAGGCGGCGATGCGGCGCGGCTCGAAGTTCCTCAGACCGGTGCGGGTCGCCGTGGTTATCGGGGCTCCGCTTTTCCCGGAGGCTCGGGCCGGTGACGGAGGCCGCGTGTCGAGGCGAGCCGTGCGTGAGTTGACCGAGCGGCTGGGCAAGGAGTTGCAGCGGCTGTTCGATGAAGCTCAGGTCCGGTCGGGCGCCTAAATCTGGGAACATTTCCCTGCGACCCGTCGTTGACAAGTGAGAGGAACAGGGCACCCGCCGCCTCGTTCCCGAAAGAGCGTGTACCGGGATCCGCCGCCTGGTCCGCTCGGTCCCGACGGCGTCCCAAGGGGGGCGCCGTCGGCGTATTTATCTGGTTCTTTATCGCCTCAGGCCAGCAAGCGCGTCAGGCGCCGCACCGCGGCATTCAGGCTGCGTTCGACCTCATAGAGCTCACCGGCCAGCAGGTCGTCCTGGCGAGCGGTGGCCTCGTCGGCCAGGACGGTCACCCGGCGGGTGAGATCTTCCAGCACGCTGGCCACGGACGAGAGGGAAGCAGCCGACGAGGCAGGTTGGCCCATGGCGCGGATGCTAATGGGGTGACCAGAAACTTGACGCCGGAACTCACTATACAAAATGCCTCAAAATCCGTGGGTAGAGCTGGCGAGTTTCCGGCGTCAAGTTCGCCGGCACCCCATTACGACGGAAAGCCAGCCGATTCGTCCGGATCGGCCACTACCATCGTGCACCCATGCTTCGACACCTCGACTTGCGCGGCTATGCCGGCGACGTTCGCGACGCCTTGCCGCGGCCCAAGTCCGTCGGGGCAGGTCCGCAAGAAGCGGTCCGGGCCATCTTGGACGAGGTTCGCACGGGTGGTGACGACGCCCTCCGCACGCTCACGGAACGCTATGACGGTGTCACCGTCGAGGATCTGCGAGTACCCCAGGGCGAGCTCGACTCCGCCCTGGCCTCGCTGCCGCCTCTGCTGCGGGAAGCGTTGGAAGCGGCCCGCGCGTCGATCCTCGCGTTCCACCGAACCCAGTTGCGCGAGGACGCCCGCCACGAACGGGAAGGGATCGTCGTGCGCGAGCTGCGCCGTCCCGTGGATCGGGCCGGGCTCTACATCCCGGCCGCGCAGGCGCCCCTGATCTCGACGGTGCTGATGACGGCCATCCCCGCCCGGGTGGCCGGGGTCGCCGAGGTCGTACTGTGCAGCCCCCCCGGGGCGGACGGAGGCGTGGCCACCGGCATCCTGGCGGCGGCGGCCCTGGCCGGCGTGGACGAGGTCTACAGCGTCGGGGGAGCTCAGGCCGTGGCGGCCATGGCCTATGGCACGGAGTCGATCCGGCCCGTCGATGTCATCGTCGGGCCCGGCAACGTCTATGTCTCCGTCGCCAAGCGCCAGGTCGCCCAGGAAGGACGCGTCGGCGTGCCTTCCGCCTTCGCCGGGCCGTCCGAGGTGGTGGTCGTGGCAGACAAGACGACCCCGGTCGACTACGCGGCCATCGACGTCGTCGTGCAGGCTGAGCACGGCCCCGACGGCCTGGCCTGGCTGGTGACATGGTCGCCGGAAGCGGCGTCGCAAATCAGCGAGGCGGTTGACCGATTGGTCGAGGCCAGCCCCCGGCGGGACGAGATCACTTCGACCTTGCGCGATGGGGGCTACGCCGTCCTGGTCGATGGGCCGGCTCAGGCCATGGCCGTCGCCAACGCGGTCGCCCCCGAGCACCTGGAACTGATGACGGCCGATCCCGAAGTACTGCTCCCACTCGTGCGCCACGCCGGCGCCGTGTTCACTGGCGCGTTCGCCCCGGCCAGCATCGGCGACTACCTGGCCGGACCGAGTCACGTACTTCCCACCTACGGTTCGGCCCGCTTCGCGAGTGCGCTGCGCGTCGACGACTTCGTAAAGCAGATCCACGTGGTGTCGCTCGATGGACCCGCGCTGGCCCGGCACGCACCGCACGTGGCCGCCATCGCCGAAGCCGAAGGGCTGCCCGCCCACGCCGAATCCGTGCGGCTGCGGGGTACGTCTCCGTGAGCGCGTCCCTACCGCGGCTTCGTGACGATCTGGGGCTCATGGAGGGCTACCACTCACCGCAGGTGCCGGTGGCCGTCCGGCTCAACACCAACGAATCGCCCTACCCGCCGCCGGCGGCGTGGTGGGAGGCGGTGCAAGCCGAACTGGCCGACGTGGGGCTCAACCGTTATCCCGACCGTGCCGCGACGCGGCTGCGCGAGGCACTCGCCGCGTTCCACGGCGTGGGCGTGGAACAGGTCTTTGCCGCCAACGGCTCCAACGAGGTCCTGCAGACGCTGCTGCTCGCCTACGGCGGAGCGGGGCGAACGGCACTGACCTTCGAGCCGACCTATGCCCTGCACAGCCACATCGCCCGGTTGACGGGGACGGCTGCCGTCGAGGAAGCGCGCCAGGCGGACTTCACCATCGACGCCGACCGGGCCATCGCCGCGGTGGAGCACTACCGGCCGGCCGTCACCTTCCTGTGCTCGCCCAACAACCCGACCGGCCGGATGGAGCCACGCCCGCTGGTGGAGGCCCTCGCCTCGCCGGCCGGCGGCTTGCTGGTGGTGGACGAGGCCTACGGGCAGTTCGCCGATTGGACCGCCATCGACCTGGTCCGCGACGACCGGCCTCTGGTCGTGACCCGCACCTATTCGAAGACCTGGTCGATGGCCGCCATGCGGCTCGGCTACGCGATCGGACCGGCGCCCGTGATCGCCGACCTCGACAAGGTGGCATTGCCTTACCACCTCGACGTGGTGAAACAGGTGGCCGGGCGGCTCGCTCTGCAATACCGCGATGAGATGGAGGCGCGGGTGGCGGCGCTCGTGGCCGAGCGCGAGCGGCTGGCCGCCGCGCTGCGCGTGCTCCCGGTCGAGACGTGGCCTTCGGAAGCCAACTTCATCCTGTTCCGGCCCACCGCGCGCAAAGGGACCGAGGTGTGGCAGGGCCTGCTCGATCGCTCGGTCCTGACCCGCAACTGCGCCAACTGGCCCCGGCTGGATGACTGTCTGCGGGTCACCGTCGGCACCGCCGCCGAGGACGACGTGTTTCTGACCGCGCTGGCGGAGGTGCTCGGATGAGGATGGCGGAGCGGACTCGGGCGACCAAGGAGACCTCGATCGAGGTCCGTCTGGCGGTGGATGGCGAGGGGACGGCGGAGGTGGAGACCGGACTGCCGTTCTTCGACCACATGGTGGCTCAGCTGGGCAAGCATGCCGGCTTCGATCTGCGCGTCCGGGCCAGTGGTGACCTCCACGTGGACGCCCACCACACGGTGGAGGACGTCGGGATCCTCTTGGGCGAGACGCTGCGGGAGGCCCTCGGAGACAAGCGCGGAGTTCGTCGTTTCGCGTCTGTGTCGGTGCCACTCGACGAGGCCCTGATCGACGTGGCCCTCGACCTGTCCGGCCGGCCGTTCCTTGTCTATGAGGTCGAACCGGGGGCGGAGGCCCATCCGCTCGGCCAGCCGCCGTTCGATCCACAACTGGCCGAGGAGTTCTGGAGAGCTTTTGTCACTAGCGCGGCGCTGACGCTGCATCTGCGCATGCGCAGTGGCCGGAACACGCACCACATCCTGGAGGCCTCGTTCAAAGGTGTCGCCCGCGCCCTGCGCGACGCCGTTCGCGTCGAGGGAGGCGGCGTGCCCTCCACCAAGGGACTGCTGGCCTGATGATCGCCGTCCTCGACTACGGCATCGGCAATCTCCGCTCAGCCCAGAAGGCGCTCCTGCGGGTCGGCGCTGACGCCACGCTGGTTACCGATCCCGACGAAGTGGACGGGGCCGAGGGCGTGGTGCTCCCCGGGGTCGGTGCCTTCGGGAGATGCATGGAGGAACTGCGCCGCACCGGACTCGACCGGGCGGCGATGGAGGCGGTGCGGGCCGGCACACCGTTCCTCGGCATCTGTGTCGGCATGCAAATGCTCTACGAGGCATCGGAGGAAGAACCCGGGGCCCGCGGGTTGGCCCTGCTTCCCGGCGTGGTCCGGGCTTTGCCCGAAGGCGTGAAGCGCCCGCAGATGCAGTGGAACATCCTGCAACCGGTTCGGGCCAGCCGACTGCTGACGGGGCTTGGCACCGAACCGTGGTGCTACTTCGTCCACTCCTACGCC
>CAXMLU010000600.1:0-3396 GCA_964194255.1 uncultured bacterium | reverse complement strand
GGTACTGGGCACGGTTCAGCGATTCCTCGCCGAGCGCGATCCGCTCCCTGTGGAAGGGCCGCCTACCGCCGGCGCGTGGGACGGCGAGTTTCTCGGCGCCCTGGAGCGGGCCGGCGTACGACTGGCCGACCGGGCGACCACGCCGGCCAACCCAACGACCTAATCCGGCGTCGTCGCCTCTTGGACCAGGCGGTGGAACTCGGCGCGGGAACCGGTCGGGGCGGTCACCGAGTCCTGGAGCGGCATGAGCGCCCCCACGTTGCCTTCTACTTTGAGGACACCGGCGAAGAAGGCGGCGATGGCGGTGTTCCCGTCTCCTTCCACGAACAGCGCTCTAGCGATGTCGTAAGGCATGGTGACGACCGCCTGGGGCGAGTCGGCCTGCCCGGGATGGAGCCGGAAACCGCCGGCGGCAGCGGTGAGGTGATATTTCCGTTCACCTTCGGGAGCTTCGGTCACGATCACGTCTACGTCGTCGAGGACATCCCATCCCATCGGCGCCTTCTGGTCGGCCAGGCCAGCTCGGATCTGCTCGACCTGGGTGAACCACTCGTCGGAGAGGAACCGCGCCGTCATGTCCGGCGATGGTATCGGTCAGCGCCGGCCGCGGCGTCCCTGCTCCCGTTCCCGGTTGGCTCGGGTGATCGCTTTCCAGCGCCGCCGCTCCTCAATGGCGATCCGGGCGTCGACGCGGGCGGCCTGGTGGTGAAGCTCGCGTTGCAGCTTCTTCCAGCTGGTTACCCGGTCGGCGGCGAGGGTTCCCGCCTGGAGGGCAGCCACCACCGCGCAGCCCGGCTCGCGTTCGTGCCGGCAGTCGGAGAAGCGGCAGGCTGCCGCCGCCTCGGTAACGTCGGCGAAGACCTGCTCGACGCCGTCGACGGCCTCCCATAGTCCGACCTCTCGGATTCCGGGCGTGTCGATCACAATCCCGCCACCAGGCAGGATCACGAGCTGGCGGAAGGTCGTGGTGTGGCGACCCCGGCCGTCTTCCCGCACCTCGGCGGTGGCGGCGATCTCCGATCCCACCAAACAGTTCAGCAGGGTCGACTTGCCGACGCCCGAAGGTCCGAGCAAGACAGCGCTGCGCCCGGGACCGATGAGGGCCCGGATGGTCCGTATGCCCGTGCCGTCGATCGAGCTGGCGGCAATCACGTCGACGCCGAGCGTCGCCTCGGTCACGGCGAGAACGGAGTCCTCGGGGTCGCCGCATCTATCGGTCTTGGTCAGGACAATGACCGGTACAGCGCCGGTCTGCCACGCGAGGGCCAGGCTCCGTTCGAGCCGCCGTATGTTCGGTGCCTCGGCGATGGCCAGGATCAGCACGAGGTCGATGTTGGCGGCCACCACTTGCGCGGCCGTCGCCTTGCCCGCTGCGGCCCGGGTCACGCAACCCCGCCGCGGAAGGACCTCCATGATCTGCGTGGCATCAGGATCGATGACCACCCAGTCCCCGACGACGATGTGAAGTTGACCGGCACCGACGGGCGCGCCGCTGGGCAGGCGCAGCGGTCCCATATCGGTCAACACGGTAGCGCTGCCCCTGTCCACACGGGTCACGCGTCCAGGGCCGCACTCGGGCGCGGACAAGGCCGCAAAGGCACGGGCAAGTTCATCGTCCCAGCCGAGATCGGCGAGTGACGGAGACGGAGATAACACGGCGGAAGGGCTCCTTGAGGCGGGGGCAGCCCCCCCCGAGCCGGACCTACGCAGGTCCAGCAGCGGAAGGAGCGCCCGGGGACCGGACGTGGCTGGTCGCTTTGGCTTCCATCAGCACGTCACCTCCCTCGTCGCTCGCTGGCACCGGCTCCGTCTCCATCCAGGGTACCGGGCGCGGGCGACGGCCGCTTCTCGATTTTTCAGGCCGCCTGGAGAACGGCTTCCACTTCGACCTGCAGCTTGACCTTGTCTCCGACCACGACGCCACCGCCATCAAGCGGAATGTTGAAGTCCATGCCGAAGTCCTTACGGCTCAGCTCGGTCGTGGCCGAGAAGCCGGCGCGGCTTCCGCCCCAAGGGTCGGTCGAGGTGCCGTTGAACTCGAGCTCCAGCGAGACCGGTCGGGTGACGCCGTGGATGGAGAGCTCGCCGTCAAGGGCGTAACCATCCTCACGGGCGTATACAGCCGTGGACCGAAAGGTCGCCGTCGGGTGCGAATCCACGCCGAAGAAGTCGGCCGAGCGGAGATGGGCGTCGCGTCCGGCATCTCGGGTGTCGATCGACGCCAAGTCGATCGTTACCTCGACGGATGACTCGAGCGGGTTCTCGCCGATGGTCACGTTGCCCTCGAACGAGGTGAAGCTGCCGCGCACCTTGCTCACCATGACATGGCGCACCGTGAACGAGATATCGGAATGGGACGGATCGATCGCCCAGGTGCCGGCTTTGATGCTTTCGACCTTGACGGCGGAATTGGACATGGTGACCTCCCGGGTAGTTGACCTATCAACCATAGTAGCGACATGTAGTTGACTTGTCAACCACAGACGCGCAGGAACAACTACACTGGGGCCATGAAGACGCGCTGGCTGGACGAACGGGAGGCACGCGCGTGGCGCACCTTTATCCAGATGAGCGAGCTTCTGCGAGCGCAGTTGGGGCGCGAACTGCAGTGCGAAACGGGCCTGTCGGATGCCGACTACGTGATTCTGGTCATGCTTTCGGAGGCGGAGAGCCGCGCCATGCGGATGACCGATCTGGCCTCCGAGCTGATGTGGTCCAAGAGCCGACTATCCCACCAGGTCAGCCGCATGGAGGACCGCGGCCTGGTGGAGAGACTGAACTGCCCGAGCGACGCCCGAGGGTCTTTCGCCAAGCTCACCGACACCGGTCTCGAGCAGATCATCCGGGCCGCGCCGAGCCACGTGGCCAGCGTTCGCCGGCACCTCATCGACCACCTCTCGGGCCAACAGCTGGACGCGTTAGCCGACGTCGCGGAGACGATTGTTGACCACTTGAGGTCCGTATCGCCGTCGCTGAGGGACTACAGCCCCAAGTGTGGATTAGGCGCCGGGGATGGGGACGCCGTCGGCGGCCGGCACTCCTGAGGTCGCCGGACCCCGTTCGATCGCATCGAGCAGGTGCATCGAGATGTCCTGCACCACGATGTCGTCCCGGCCGTGCTCCTTCACCCCATCGTCCAACATGATGTAGCAGAACGGACAGGCGGTGGCGACCCGCTGGGCCCCGGTGGCGATCGCCTCGCGGGCCCGCTCGGTGTTGACCTTCTTGCCGATCGACTCCTCCATCCACATACGGGCTCCGCCTGCGCCGCAGCACATGCCGTTGGTTCCGTTTCGAGGCATCTCCAGAATCTGGATGCCCTTGAGCGACCCGATCACCTTGCGGGGGGCGGCGTAGATGTCGTTGTGGCGTCCGAGGTAGCACGAGTCGTGGTAC
>CAXMLU010000599.1:0-12942 GCA_964194255.1 uncultured bacterium | reverse complement strand
GGGCAGGCGTGTTCGAGCACCCACCGTCCGATCTCCGCAATGAGGCCGGACTGCTCAGCGAGGGGTATAAGCGTGACCGGCGACACCAATCCGCGGGACGGATGAACCCAACGCAGGAGGGCTTCCACGCCGATGATCCGCCCGTCACCGGCACTGACGATCGGCTGATACTCGATGTGTAGCTCGCCACGTCCACAAGCACGATGCAGGTCGAGCTGCAGGCTATCCCGCTCGTCGAGGAGGTGCTGCTCCCCGAGGTCGATGATCTGGTGTCGCGCGCCGCCCTTGCCCTTCGCCTGATACATGGCGATGTCGGCGTCGTGAAGAAGCTTCTCGGGAATGTGGTTGGCCCGTCCAGCAAACGCGATGCCGATGCTCGCGCTCATCTCCACTTCCACTTCGCAGCTCGGCAGCACGAACGGCTCGGCCAGCGCGCCGCAGATTCGCGCCGCGATGGTATCCACCTCTGTATCAGCGCCGAGGTCTTCGCACAGGATGACGAACTCGTCTCCGGACAAGCGCGCCAGAGTGTCACCGGGCCGCACATGCGCGGTCAGCCGGCAGGCCACCGCCACCAGCAGCTCGTCGCCGACCTGGTGACCATACCTGTCGTTGACCAGCTTGAACTGGTCCAGATCGACGAACAACACCGCCGCCACCTTGCCCGATCGGCGGCCTCGAAGAAGGGCATGGTCAAGGCGTTCAAGCAGAAGGGCCCGATTGGGCAATCCGGTCAGCCCGTCGTGCAGCGAGCTCTCACGGGATCGGTCGGAGGACTCCTGAAGGTCGGAGCGCGCCTTGGCGTTGAGCAGGTAAGCGGCGGCGACATCGGCCAGGGTCTGGGCCGCCGTCATCGTCCCGGCGTCCAACGGCCCGGGGGTATCCCGGTACAGGTCGAGCGCACCGAGCTGGGCGTCACCATCTCGCAGAGGGAAGGCGAACACCGCCACCAGTCCCTCGACAAGCGCTCGCGGCGCGAACTTTGCGAACCGGCTCTCCGCTCGGAGGTCCGGCACGGCGACGGCCTCACCGGTCAGGTAGGCCGCCATGCAAGGCCCCTCGTCCAATTCGGTCTGCAGCATCTCGAAGCGCAGAGCCGACGAGTTGGATGCGGCGACGTAGTGGGGATTGCTGCCCGGTGAGATGAGCGTTACTCCGGCGGCGGTGATCGGCAGGATGTCAACAATGCGCTCCACCAGCCGATCGAGGATGCTCTGAATCGGGAAGTCCGTCACCATCGTGCGGGCAAACTCGCTCAACAGATCTGAGAGTTGCTGTTCGCTCGGCACGATCCTCCGACCACGCGCTTGTTCGACGAGCCGCGGGGTCCAGGCGGACGGATGCTGCGTAGTCACTGTACCAAACCGCGCGACCACGGTGTGCGTTCGTATCAGCGAGTGGTTTTGACACTCCGCGTCGGATCGCCCGACCGCGAGTTTCGGCTCATCAAAGGGGCCTCTCCGTTGCGTTGCTCCTCGGGCGTCCGTGCGGCGTCTGGACGACGACGCGTTGATTGTCGAGGCGGCTGTCAAGGGACATGAGCGGACAGCAATTCTCCTCATTGGCTGCTGAGCAACTCGTAGTGGATTGAGCGAGCTAGCCGGTGACGGAGTCCAAGCGGTTCCTCACCTGTGTCCCTGACCCGGACGATGACATGCCGACATGGCGTTGTGCGCCCCGCCAGCAGCTACTCATAGTCCCTCGGTCGTGGGTTCGATCCCCAGCAAGCCCAAGTAGAGGCTTCGGCTGATGTTTGACATTGTGGGCATCGGTTGATGCCTTACACGGTTTGGCGGCGAGTCAGGGTCTCTCTCGGTCGATTCGTAGTGGAGTGTGTCTTGCGAGGGCGTCAAAGTCATTGTCCGAGTGCAGGACAGCGGCGGAGGTTCGGATTGCCGTCGCGCCGATGAGGCAGTCGATCAGCTTGCGGACCGTCTCCCCATGGTGGCGGCAGGTGCGGTATAGGACAGCCGCGTCCTCGTAGTCGGTCGGTTCGGTCGGAATGATGGACGCCCGAGCGAGCAGGCCGCGGAGGTCGGTGAGGTGCTGCTCGTCGCGGGCGCCAGCTAGCACCTCCATCCGGATGGGGTGGCATGTAGCGATGTCGTCGCCGAGGAGTGCATCTACGCGTTCGCAAACACCACTGCCGGTGTCGCGGAGGAACTCGATCCAGGCGGAGGTATCGATCAGGATCATCCGACGCGGTTGGTCCTCAGATCGTCGAGGTCGCCTTCCCAACCTGAGCCTCGGAGGCGGCGAGCCTCATCAACGCTGAGCGGCTCGCCGGCGACCGTTCGCAGCGCGAAGTTGACCGCATCGCGCTTGGTGGGGAGGTGGTAGCGCTCCATCACGCTGCGGCAGGCGTCGTCGTCAAGGTCAATGTTGGTGCGTGACATACACCAATGATACACCATGCTGGATCAGGCGCTCGATGCAACCGAGACGTTGGCACCGGTTGGGGATGGCGTAGATGTCGATGATCGCCCGGAGCGTGCTAGGGCTGGGCGATGGCCTTGGCGAAGTTGCAGGTGCCGCCAAGGTCGCGCATCCACTCGATGTAGAACTCGTCGGTGCGAGGCTGGCGCGTGCCGCCCACTGCGGGCTTGAACCAGTCGTTGGTGACCTGGCGGTGGTCGCGGTGGGCCCGGCCGTCGAGATGCACGAGGGTGGCGGCTCGGGCATGCCCGAGCGAACCATTCGGCCCATTTCGCATCGGGGCTCATCACCGACGCGGGGTGTTCTTCCACAGGTCATTCGTGCGGGACACGGTGAAGTCGTCGGCGTGCCAGGCGTCCATGCCAGCCCATCGCCGCGGCTCGATGAAGAGAAGCGCTCGGTCGTCGGGTCCCACGGATACTTGCTGCTCGATCACTCGGAGCCCCTCGAAGATCGTCGAGCTGGCCACCCTGGCCTGGGTTCACTGGTGGAACACAGAACGTCTGCTCGAGCCGATCGGCAACATCCCGCCCTGCGGGACTACTCCGCCGGCCAACCTCGCCAAGCCGTCGATCTCGTCCCATCCAGGAAAGGTAGGTTCGGGGAAATGGAGCAGCGTGTCAGCCTTATCACGCTGGGCGTCGATGACGTGCAGCGTGCGCAGGCGTTCTACGAGCGGATGGGCTGGCAGGGACAAGAGGTCCAAGAGACCGTGTTCTTCCAAGCCGGCGGCATGGTGGTAGTCCTCTGGGGCCGTGCCAAACTCGCGCTCGATTGCGGTCTGTCCCCGGGACCGTCAGACCTCTTCGGCGGCATCGCGATCGCTCACAACGTTCGGTCTGACCAAGAGGTGGACGATGTCATGGCAGCCGCAGCACGCGCCGGCGCCACGGTCACCCGGCCTGCGGCCACGACGTTCTACGGCGGCTATGCGGGCGTCTTTACCGACCTCGACGGCCATGCCTGGGAGATTGCCCACAACCCCGGCTTCCCTCTCGCCGAGGATGGCTCAATAACCATCCCCGATTTCTACAACCCCTAGGGACGCGCCACGCCCCACAACTCGTGAGTCGTCCTGTGGCGCTCGATGGAGGGCTCGACGGGGCGTGCTTACCACGCCGCGCCCGCCACCTGCTTGGTGCTGGCGTTGAGCCGGTTGAAGAGGTTGGTGGTGGCGATCCAGAGAATTAGCGCTGCGAGCTGCTGCTCGTCGTAGTGCTCGGCCGCCTTGTCCCAGATCTTGTCGGGCACGGGGTCGGCCCGATCGCTGAGTCGGGTAACAGCCTCGGCCAGCTCCAGGGCGGCCCGTTCGGCATCGGTGAAGGAGGGCGCTTCCCGCCACGCCGCCACCGCGGTGATGCGCTCGTCGGTCTCGCCTGCCTTCTTGGCGCTGAGCGCGCCCCCTACGACGCAGGCGCTACATCCGTTGATCTGGCTCGCCCGCAGGTGCACAAGGTCCAGTGTCGCCTGTGGTACGCCGCCCGTGCTTGAGGCCTTCATCAGGGCCTGGATGGCCTTCATGGCATCCGGAAGGACCACGGCCGGGTTGTTCATTCGCGCATGCATCATGTCTCCTGCCACATCGGCTGGGTTTGATTCGTCACTGCTATGACGGATCGCGACGGGAGAATGTGACCGATGGACGAACACGATTGGCTGGCGGACGTCACCAGGCGCAGAGGCAGAAGGGGTGACCGACGGGGTCGGCATAGACCCGGAATTTTTCCTGAGTGTCAAGGTGGCGGGCACCCAGCGCGATCGCGCGCTCGTGCGCGGCGACCAGGTCTGCCACCGCGAGGTCGAGGTGAAACTGCTGCTGCACGGCGGGGTCGGGCCATGTAGGGGCCACGAATCCGGCGGCGCGCTGGAACGTGATCGCCGTGCCGCCACCGGGTGGGTCCAGCGCCACGTAGTCACCGCCGCCCGCAGGCACCGGCCACTCGAGCAACTTCCCGTAGAATCCGGCCAGCGCGGCGGGCTCCGGACAGTCGATAGTCACGGTTTCGAAGCGGGGGACAGCGCTACCGGCCATCGTGAACCTCCTGGTCGAGTCGTCGGAGGCTTGAACTTAGACCAGTGACGTATGACGGTTCCCCCAACCACACGATGTGCCTTCCGACGCGCGCGGTGGCGTGGGTGAAGACACCCCGCACACAACGGCTGAGCTTGCCGGCACTCCACCCGCACACGAACCGGACCGTCGACCACCTCGTTGGCACCCACACGTTCACTCGGGCAAGCCGACCAGCAGCTCGCACATACGCGTAGGGTCAACCTAAGCAGGAGCCCTCCAGAATCAGAAGGCCTCAAGAACCCTCCGATTCTCAGAGCCGCCCCTTCGAGGGACGGCAGGGGCGCCCCTCGAGAGCCTGGCTTAGCTCTTCTTCGCCGGCCGTTGAGTGCGTACCGCGGAGTTGGCGGCCACCGCAGCGCGGATGAGCTGCTTGAAGGCAGCTTCGTTGATCTTCTCCCCTTCGCGGAGGTCGATCGCACGCCGCGTGTTCCCTTCCAGGCTGGAATTGAAGAGCTTCTTCGGGTCTTTGATGGAGGCTCCACGAAAGAAGGTCAGCTTCACGACCTCCTTGTACGATTCCCCTGTGCAGACGCCGCCGTCATGGGACCAGACGGGGGTTCCGGGGGATTTTGGCTTTTCCCATTTCCACTCCTCCTGGATCTCGGGGTCGGCATCGTGGATGAGCTGACGGACATGAGCGAGGGTCGCTCCTCTCCAATCCGCCAACTCCTGAATCCGCTTGGTGATGTTCGCAGAAGAGTCCTCGCCATTCGGACGAATTGTCGGTTTCATGCTCTCTCCGATCCTCCGCTCTGCCCAACGGCGGACGGGACTGTACCGCCCCGCGCTGACCCCTAACACTTTCACTCCCCGCTCAAATCCGAAGCGCCGGATTGAACCCGGGCGACTTCGTCGGCCAGAGCCTGCTCGAAATGATCCATCCCGACGACCAGGCCCACGGGCGCGCGCCCTGCTCAACCCGGTCGCGGCCTCGGACGCGACGCTCCGGCAGTTGGATCTCCATAACCAGCCGCCAGCCCCGCGCCTGAGCGAGTCGTTGACCTTGAGTTTGCGCCTCCATCACATCGGAGCACAGTTGCGCGCCGCCGGCGTTCTCGATGATGTCGGTGGCCTGCCGGCGCCCAGCGATTGTCCGCAGCTCGGCGAGTTGATCGCCCGCCAGCGAGAGACCTTCAGCCGGCTGTTGCGAGAAGCGAGTAGCCACCATCGCCGCGAACTTGCATGACGAGCGCTCGGGGGCCGGTGCAGGCGGTGACGGGGTGCTCAGCCGGACGAGCTAGTTGGGCGCCCCGATAATACCCCGCGTTCGGCGGAGCACGTCCACGATCTCGTTGTCACCACTGAGGTCCAAGTGTTCCTGCTCATCGGTCGGAAGGTTGTTGGTTAGTAGACGCCATAGTTGTTCGGTGGTCGTGGACAGCGTTCCAACCACGCGCCCCTCGGCCCTGGACGCAAAATTCCATCCGGTGTCGTCTGCCACGAGAAGCCACCTGGCGGTTACTGGGCCCATCATCTCGATGGAAACGGTGTCGCCAGGGTGGGAACGCACGGCGCCCAATCGGAACGGGTACGCCCACCGAAGGCCTTCGAGTATCGGCCCCGCCAGCGTGGGCTCAAGGTCGCTCGGCCGGTCAAGGGCCTCGAGCAATTGCTGTCTGTGGATCCAGTACTCGGAGAGCTCGCGGACTTGGTCGAACCAGACGGGAACGAGATCGGGGCCGGCCCATGAGACTCGTGCGGTTCGCTGGCGTGGATCCTGACGGCGAAAGACCTCAGCCACCCGCGGGCCTGTCCAACTCAACAAATCGACGACGAGCCGAGGACTGAGCCGCCTCGCGGCGCGCACCCATTCAGCTTGGAGGTCGTCGAGCCACTCGATGAACTGCGACTCCGTCAACCGGTCAGGTGAAGGCGTTCCGTGGTATCGATCGCGGTGCCGGGAGAGGAGGCCGAAGTCACTGCCGACGAGGTGGGCGCACAGTCCGAGCACGGACCACTCCGGGCACGGCGACGGCTTCTGCCACTGGCCATTGTCGACCTCTGTCAGAAGCTCCAGCAAGACCGTGCGCTCGAGGCCGAAGAGCGATGCAATGTCCGTGGGCGGCTCAGCGGGAGGTGGCATGAGTATCATCGTCGCGGGGTTCAACGGTGTCTGCGTCGCCATTTCTTCCGCTCAAGGCGCCGTTCGGTACATCCTCATTGGGGGCGCGTCGCGTGCCGGCCATCGCAAAGATTGTTGCCTGCGCGTTCGACCTGCCCTGTGAACACAGTTCCGTAGCGAAGCGGGATGTTGACAGCGTGTTGAAGTTCAGAGTCGAGATGTACCAGTCGATCGTGGCGGCCAGGTCAGCGAATCGGGAGCACCGGCAGCGTGCCCGTGTGCAGTCGCGTCGCTTCAGTGGATCGCTCGAGCCGCCCAAGTCCGGGGCCAGAGAGGGTCTGGTAGCGCTGACCGGTGCATCTGGACGAGGACGCCCCTTGCCGGGGCGTCACTCGCTTCAAGCTTGGATTTGTAGCTCGTTAGAACTCAATGGGAAAGGCCCGATCGCGCCCGGCGACTTCGAGGACTCGCCTCACCCGTGGGGATGGGGAGCGCAGTATCAGTTGTCTGCCGAGCGAAGCGAGCCGTCTTTGATTGTGGCAGAGCACTCCGAGACCGCTCGAATCCATGAAAGTCACCGCCGACATGTCGACAACCACGTCGGCGTTACCGCCAACGATGGCCCCTACGATGCATCCCCCAGTTCGGGTGCCGTGGCTATGTCGAGTTCGCCCGCTACGGCTATAGCGAGAACATTCGGCTGATGCTCGACCGATAAACTGAACAGCCCGGGGAACGGCTCGTGCGAGCCCTCACCCTCATTGACCACCAAATTTGGTCCAAGGGTCTCGACACCAAGTAGCAGGTGGTTGGACAAGAGCTTGCGCACCGCTGGCGACGTCTGTAGCACGAATCGCCGTTGCCGAGTGAGCCAGGCACGGGCGCTTTCCAAGGCCCGCAGCCCGGCCGCGTCGATCCGGGCCACATGGGTCATATCGACGACGAGGTTCCCGGTTCCTTCGAACACGGCGGAGAGTAGAACATCGAGCACGTGCAGGTAGCTGGCCGAATCCACCTCGCCGGCCACAGTGACGACCGCGCCCTGGGCTCCCTGAACCCAGATCGCAGCCGCCCCGTGTCTTGGGGGACTCACGCTGACGAGCTGGACCCTCGTTCCTTCTCCGGCCTCAAGCACGGCCAGCACCTTTCCCTTTAAGGCAGGCCCGCCTGGCTGCTCAAGTGAAGCCTGATGCTAGGTCCCTTACCGGGATATCGCAACACCCGGACCGACCCTCATGTAACACAAACCCGCCGGGCATTTTGCCCGAATACCAAAAACTCTGGTGCGGTGCCTTCTGACTGAACGGGCAAGGACTGCGAATAGGAGTGCTCGAGCCTCGGAGGGCGATGAAGTGGATCGCGGGGGATCGACTCGCCACCGGTATAGGCCACCGGCAGAACTTCCGAGGCGGTGTGAGGCCTGCAGGCATTCGAACAATTGACCGACCTTGTGTTGGTGTGACTTGGCAGCCGCACTCGGTGCACGACGACCGTGCACGGACAATGCGTCCTCACACATTTTGGTCGGTGCCGGCCCTTGAGCTCCCAAGGTGGCTTCATTGCCGGGAGGCAAGCGGGAATGCCCCACGAGGATGGTGACCCGGCAGATTCGCGCCAGCCGCCCAGGCTGACGATGGTCCCGGAGAGATCGAGAACGCCGCGGACAATCGCCTGATCGCTCGAATCGCTGATCTCGCCCAAGGGGGAGGCTTCCAGGAAGGCGAGCGGAGAGTGCGCCCATGTCGTCGTGCGTGAGCTGCCCTGGCAGAAATTGCCAGTCTGCAACCGTGTCGGTTGGCTTAGTTGTCATTTGGCATTCATGCCAGCACGGAGCTGAGCACGCGGCCATCAACGCCGCAGAGGATATGGCACAACTCGGCTTGGCCGGTGTTCCCCCGGTATTTGGAGACGACTAGCCCAGGCGGGACGCGCGGCGGGAGACCAGCGTGATGAGGGCGCCGGCGAGCATCAGGCCAAAGGCGAGCCAGAGCAGAAGACCGGTATTGGAACCGGTCTTTGGCAGCGGTCCGACCTGCTGGCCGAGGATCTGGGCGGCGGCGGCCGGAGTCTGGGCAGGACTGGGCGGGCTGGAGATGACGACGGGCAATACCGACGAGCACGAATGGGTGATGGTCAGGGGCGCCGTGGCCACACCTTCCGGTCCGGTCACCGCCCAGGTCGCCGTTTGTCCCACCGTCTCAGTCTCGACCACCGTCATAGTGGAAAAGGCGGTGACGTTGATGTGGTCGACAACCACACCGTTCTTGGTGACGGTGAAGGTCTTGGGCTGACTGCCCTCGTTGGTGGCCGTGATGGCGGCGCCGCCGTTGGTGACCGCACACTGGTCGACGATGCTGACGGTAGGCCGCGCGCAGTCGTGGGTCACGGTCTGATTCAGCAGGGTCGCGCCGGACGTGTCTTGGACCAGGATCGTGGCGATCGAATCTTCAGGCACGGCGTAGTTCTTGGTGACCGGCGCGTTGGTGACCGACACCGTGTCGTTCGTGGTCTGGCCGTTCACGGTCACGGCCACCTTGTAGGTGGTGGATGACGCGCTAGTGACGGGGGAGAAGGTCAGGCCAATGGCCGAAGCGGAGGTGCAGATGGTCATGGCCGGCGGAGTGCTGGTTGAGCAAGCCGTCGTCCCACCCGTTCCAGACGAGTAGGTGTGATCGTGGACTCCGTATCCTGAGCCGTGTATGCCGCCGTAGACGAAGTCGACCTGGAACCAGCACGTGGGCACGTTGATCGGGCCCAAGGTGTGGTCACCACTGTTGAATCTGGCCGTGGCCAGGTCGAAGATCTTTTGGTTGGTGACTTTGCTGGGAACGAACGTCGGGCCGGGCATGGTGTGAGACACCAAGGTGACGGGGACGTTCTGGCACCCGTTGGCGATGGTGAAGAACGCTTCGAGCTTGTCACCGGCTTGGACGTTGCCACGGTGGAGCGACGAGATAGATACCCCGTTCACCGTGAAATGGAAGGCGGTGATGACGGTGCTCCCGGTACAGCTGGCAGCCGCGGAGGGCGCCGCTCCGGCGGCGAGGGGTGCGGTGAGCCCGATAAGCAGGCCCACGGCTGAAACAGCAATCCCCACTCGGGCGAATAGCCTACGGTGCCTCATCGGTCGTTCCCTTCGACGAGCGGCGCAGTAAAGCAGGTGCGGTAATTCGACACGAACTACCGCCGGTCCTGCCACGCCCCGCTGGATGGTCCTGGCGCTTCTCAGTGACGTTGTCCGCATAGTCCAACGTCACGGCCCAACTATGCCTTGCTCCGGTCAGGTCAAGCTAGCATTCTGTCGCCGGCGGGTGCCTGTTAGACCCGTCACCAGCGCGAACCGGTCAACTATGGGCTGTATCCAACCATCTGGGCAAAGGGCTGGATTTCGTTGACCTGCGGTGGGGGTCCTCGGCGTATCTCGGGCAGAGCGCGGTCTGTGTACCACTGTCCGTACAATTGCTCCCATGGCCTATGACGAGAATCTTGCCGATCGCATACGGGAGCTGGTCGACCGGTCCGATGTGACCGAGCAAAAAATGTTCGGCGGACTCGCCTTCCTCATCGGCGGCAACATGGCCGTCTCCGCTAGCGGTCACGGAGGACTGATGGTCCGCGTCGACCCGTCGAAGTCAGACACGTTGGTCGCGCGGACGAGCGCTCGTCTCGTCGAAATGCGCGGCCGGCCGATGAAGGGCTGGCTGCGAGTCGACTCTGAGCACCTCCGCACCAAACGTCAGCTGGCGAAGTGGGTCGAGATGGGCGCGGCATACGCTCGGTCGCTGCCCGCCAAGAAGTGCTAGCGGACTTCTGTCTGCCGGGTGACAAACTCTCGGCTTATGGATCCAGAGGTCACCAACGAAGACATCGTCCGGCAGTTCTGTGCCGCCTTTTCCCGGCGCGACGTGGACGAGATTGCCGGGTTTTTCACCCAAGACGCGATCTACCACAACATTCCCACGCCGGCGGCCAAGGGGATTGACGCCATACGCAATACCCTGCAGATGTTTGTTCCCGCGTCTCCTTACATCGAGTTCGAGATCTTGCAGATGGCCTCGAGCGGCGCGGTTGTCTTCACGGAGCGCGTCGATCGCATGTCCTTCAACGGCAAGTCCGTGGAACTACCCGTGGCTGGGGTGTTCGAAGTCCACAGCGGCAGGATCCGGGCGTGGCGCGATTATTTCGACATGCAGATGTTCCTGGGCTCTGCAGACTAGCCCGCCGCGAATCGTGGAAAGGAGCTCTCGGTCGTGACACACTTGCGTGAAGACACAGGGGGCAGGCAGTGGGGGTTTTTCTCCGCCGACGGTGTGTTGCGCGCCAGATGTTCGGCTCGGCCACTCTGTCTGTCGCGCTTTTGGGCGCACAGGACACACGCTGTTCTCCTACGTGACGGCTGCACCTGTGTGGGGAGCCGGATCCATCTCGAACGGCATGCTCTATCAAGGCGACATCGGTGGCACCCTCTACGCACTCGGCCTGTAGCCCCGCAAGGCACAGGATCGTGGCTGGGCCCGGATGTCATTCAACGAGGCGGTCCGCCTCCCATTGAGTGCGGGTGATCGCATACTCGACGTCACCCTTCTCGTCGCCGGGGATACGGACCGGCCACTCGCTATGAAAGGTGCGGACGTAGCGGAGCCCGGCCTTCTCCATCACTCGCCGTGACGCGAGGTTGACGGCCATGGTTTCTGCGTTCACCCGTTCGACACCGAACTCGATGAAGCCCTTGTCGATCAGAGCGCGAGAACCCTCAGTCGCGAGTCCCCGCCCCCACGCCGACCGGAGGAGGCGGTAGCCGAGCTCTGGCTCGGGTGGCCCGGCACGCTCGCCGGGCCGGAAATGGAACCAGCCAACGAACTGTCCGGTCACCTTCTCGATCGCTGCCCAGAAGCCGTAGTTGTCGTATCGCTCGTAGTATCCGAGCCACCAGTCGAGAGTTTCGACGACGTCGGCTCGATCGACTGGCGCGCCGTTGTTGATGAACAGCATGACTTCGGCGTCGCCATCGAGCGCGACGAGCAGGTCGACGTCGTCCGCTGTGAACCTGCGCAACACCAGCCGGTCCGTCTCCAGGAAGACCTCCACAGCTCCCATTCTTAGACTTCGCTGGCTGCGTCCAGGCGGACCCGTTCCAGGCGGACCCGTTCCAGGCACTTTGGCTCCAGGTTGTGGCCAGCGACACGGTGGCCCCGGCGCTCGTCGCCGCGGAAGCAACCCGCGGTTGGGTGAGGACAATGCCACGGGTAGTTGCCGCTGCATAGGCGTCGAGGGCGCCGTGGCCGTCAACGAACGGGTTGCTTGTCGGACCACGGGTAGTCGTAGCCAGCAGGCGACCTTTGACCTGGTCGGGGACCACCCCGGGATTGCTCTGGAGTATCGGAGCGACGGCGCCGCTGGTTATTGCCGCGCTGAACGATGTTCCCGTGCCGACGAAGTTGGCGGCTCCGATTCGGCCCGCCGGTGATTGCTGTCGATGGTCGAGCCCGGAGCCCGCAAGCTCACGACCGACCGCCCGGAGGCCACCAAGTCGGGCTTGAACCAGCCGTCGGGAGAGGTTGGTCCAACGCTGCTGAACGTTGCTGCCGTGTCGTCAGCAGTGCCAGCGTGCCATTGTCGTCCATGGCGCCGACGGTGACTACGAGCGGGGAGTCGCCATCGGTCCCAGCTGCGACGAGTGAGCTCGAACGGCTCGCCTGGGGGAACACGGCGGGGGTGCGTGCGGGCCGCCGGATGTCGGTGAGTTGCCGATGACGTTGCTGTCCAGGGTCACGGCCCCGTTGCTGCCAAGGCCCGGCCGTCCACCGAGGCACCGGTGGTGAGGGTGATCGACGTCAAGGCCAGGATGTTGCCTGTGAAGGAGGCTCCGCTTCCGAGGGTGGCTGATGAGCCGACCTGCCAGAACACGTTGCTCGCCTGGACACCGCCGGTGAGGACCACCGAGCTGTTCGAGGCGGTGATGAGGGTGCTGCCGGCCTGGAAGATGAACACCGAGTCGGCGGTGCCGTTGAGGGTGAGCGTTCCGGTGAGCGCGATGCTGGCGGCCACCGTGTAAACACCCGGGGTCAGCCAAACGAGGCAGCAGGGACGAATTCGCGTCAGCGACGACGCCATTGATGATCGGCAACGTGTTGACGACGTGGCCCAACACACACCAGGCTCAATCGATCGTCGCAACACCGGCTAGTTGCAGCGAGTGTACGTGCTTGTCGAAGGCCTCGGCCGGTGTCTTCCAGCCGAGGGTCTTGCGGGGCCGGCTGTTGAGCGTGTTGGCGACAGCCTCGATCTCCTCGGCGTCCCAGCGCGACAGGTCGGTGCCCTTGGGGAAGTACTGGCGCAACAGCCCGTTGGTGTTCTCGTTCGTGCCGCG
>CAXMLU010000598.1:0-2212 GCA_964194255.1 uncultured bacterium | reverse complement strand
GGGTGGTGAACCCGCCGACGACGTCCACGTACCACGGACCGCCGACCGCATCGGTGACCACCAGATCGACGGCCATTCCGGCCTTGGGCACCCGCCATTTCTTGGCGGCCACGGCGAATCCGGCTTCGGTGAGGACCGCTTCGGCGATACCGGCGGCCGAGCGCCCGGTGGCGATGGCCCGCTGGGCGACCTCGTCGGCCCCGCCGTCCTCGGTGGCCACCCGCTCCCGGGCGATGGCCACGTAGGACTCGTCTGTGTCGTAGCCGGCGTAGCGGCGCCCGGCGCGGGCCGCGGCCACGGCGGTTGACCCCGACCCGAGGAACGGATCGAGGACCACGTCGCCCTCGTAGGTGTAGAGCTCGATCAGCCGGCGGGGCAGTTCGAGGGGAAAGGGCGCCGGATGTCCGACCCGCCGGGCGCTCTCGGGTGGGATCCGCCAGACGTCGACGGTGGCGTCGAGGAACTCGTCGTTGGTGAGGGTCGCTTCCGAAGGCAGTTGTCCGGCCCGCCGTTTCGCCGCGGAACGGGCCCGGTCGAAGCGCCCCTTGGATGCCACCACGATGCGTTCGGTGAGGTCGCGCAGCACCGGGTTGGCGGGACTGCGGAACGAACCCCACGCGCACGACCCGCTCGCCCCCTCGGCCTTGACCCAGACGATCTCGCCCCGAAGCAGGAGGCCCAGGTCATCCTGGAGGATGCGGATCACGTCGGCCGACAGGCTGCGGTACGGGCGCCGGCCCAGATTGGCCACGTTGATGGCGATGCGGCCGCCGGGCTCGAGGACCCGGACGCACTCGGCAAACACGTCCCGCAGCAGCGCCAGGTACTCGAGATAGCTCGCCGGGGCGTGGCCCCGGCCGAGGTCCGCTTCGTACTCCTTGCCGGCGAAGTACGGGGGAGAGGTCACGACCAGGGCGACCGACGAGTCCTTCAGTTCGGTCATGTGGCGGGCGTCCCCGCAGAGCAGCATGTCGTCGCCCTCGAAGAGGCCCAATTCGTCATCGTCGGAGACGGTGGGCGCGACGAAGCGGGCGTAGAACGTCGACGCGTCGTGGCTCTCCCGTTTCCCGACGCCGAACCGCGACGTGGACGTCACTCGCCGCAACCTACTGCCAACGGCTAGCGGGGTGCCTGCAACTTGACGTCGGAAACTCGATTGCCGTGATACTGGAGTCGGAGGCCTTTTGGTCGCGAGTTTCCGACGTCAAGTTTCTGGTCACCCCGCTACTGCTGAGGTGCCTTAGGGTCGAGTTCGAGGGACAGCGAGTTCATGCAGTACCGCTGACCCGTCGGCTGAGGCCCGTCGTCGAAGACATGGCCCAGATGCGAACCGCATCGGCGGCAGCGCACCTCGGTGCGGCGCATGCCGTGCGCACGGTCCTCGATGAGCTCGACGGCGGCGGCCACGGCCGGCCGGGTGAAGCTCGGCCATCCCGTGCCCGATTCGAACTTGTCCGCCGAGCTGAACAGCTCCGCGCCGCACGCTGCACAGCGATACATGCCGTCGTCGTGGCACTCGACGTACTTGCCGCTCCACGGCCGCTCCGTCCCCGCCTGGCGCAGGACCTGGTATTGCTCGGGCGACAACTCGGCGCGCCATTCCTCTTCGGTCTTCACGACATCGGGCATGTGTTCCTCGCTCTCTGCACAGGTCCGCCCATCACCTTGACACAGGCGGTACCGTTTGTCTGATCCCAGCGGGGGGATGTGTGCTCTAAGACCGGGACGCGGCATTCGCAAGGGGACGGGCTCTACCTAGAGTCAAGACGGGGGCGTCCCGGTTTTAGAGATTTTGTTCGGTCCGGGAATGCGAGGTGCGCCACCAGCGGCGCAACACGTACCAAACCGTCACCAACGAAGAGAAAAACAGCCCGGTGGCCACACTTGTTCCCACGGTCCGGCCTGCCAGCAAGCCGATCGTGGCGTAGCCGGCGGCCAGGATCACAAACAACAGTCTGAGCGGCACGGCGGCCCGGCTCGAGGTAGCCACGGGCCAAATCCTCTCACCGATCCAATCCCTACCCGGCCCATTTCCCCAACCGTGTCCCGCCAAATGGTTCGCCCGGGTCCCGGCGCCGGGGGATCATGGGGGAGTGCTCCAGGCCCGCGCCCTGTCGGTGGAGGTCGGCGGGCGCCTCACGCTGGTCGAGGCGTCCTTCACCGTGCGCGCCGGCGACAAGGTGGGCCTCGTCGGCCGCAACGGCGCCGGCAA
>CAXMLU010000597.1:0-2594 GCA_964194255.1 uncultured bacterium | reverse complement strand
GAAGATGTCGAAGTCGAAGGGCAACGTCGTCACCCCCATCGAGATGCTCGAGCAATATGGGTCGGATGCGGTCCGCTACTGGGCCGGCAGCGGCCGGCCGGGCACCGACACGGCCCTCGACGAGGGCCAGATGAAAGTGGGCCGGCGGCTGGCCATCAAGATCCTGAACGTCTCCAAGTTCGTGCTGCTGCTCGGTCCGGGCGGCGACGGCGCCGTCACTGAGCCGGTCGATCAGGATCTGCTGGCCATGCTCGCCGATCTGGTCACGGAGGCCACGACTGCTTTCGAGGGCTACGACTACGCCCGTGCGCTGGAGCGGACAGAGGCTTTCTTCTGGACGTTCTGCGACGACTACGTGGAGTTGGTCAAAGGACGCGCCTATGGCACCTTCGGCGAGGAACGAGCGGCGTCGGCCAATGCCGCCCTGCGATTGGCGCTGTCGACCCTCCTTCGGCTGTTCGCCCCGTTCCTGCCGTTCACCACGGAGGAGGTGTGGTCGTGGTGGCAGCCCGGCTCAATCCACGGCACCGACTGGCCGGTGCCCGATGCCGAAGCCCCCTCTACCCGTGTCTTCACCGCGACGGCGCGGGTCCTCGGCGAGGTGCGCAAAGCCAAGAGCGAGGCGAAGCTGTCCATGCGGGCGCCAGTCCAACGAACCGTCGTGCGCGACGAAGCCGCCGTGATCGACCGGCTCCACCAGGCGAAGGACGATCTGCGCGAGGCGGGCGGCATCGCCACCCTGGAGTTGGAGGTCGCCCCATCGGCGTCCGTCGACGTGGTGATTTCGGTCACACCTCCACCCCTCCCGGAGGATGCCAGGACGTGAACGATCCCCCGTGAGGGGGAAACGAATCGAATAGGTGGCCTGACGCCGTGACTGTCCGTCAGTTCAACTCGGTCTCATCCGCGCCGGTCCCCTCATCGAGGACCGGCGAGATGCCAGCCGAGGCCAGGACTTCGGGAGTGGCCCGAATGGTCACCCAATCCCGCCGGGCGACGAGAGCCAGGCCGTCGGAAGGACGCGCATCGACGCGATGGCGAATCGGAGCGACACTGCCGTCGGCGATGCCCGGATCGTTCGGGTCCGCCGGGGGCTGCAACTCGATCTCGGCAAAGAAGTGGCGGCCCTCCTCCACTCGGGTGATGGTGACCGAAATCAGGGCGGTGCGCAGCAGGTCGAGGGTCTCCAGGTAAAGATCCCACGCCATGGGCCGAGCCTGCGGGGCGCCGTGAAAGGCGCGGGCGATAGCCGAAGCTTCGTAGCGGCCCACGATGATGCGCAGGTAGCGGTGGGGCGGCGGCTGCTCCTGAAGGAGCACCAATCCGGCGTCGGCGACGCCCGGCGCATCGAGCTGCACGTCAACGATCGTCAACGGGATGTATTCGTCGGTCATGCCGCCGCCGCCCAGGGCTGGCGGGCCAGCACGATGCCGGCCACCTCACGGGCACCGGCCCGGCGCAGCACGCGGGCCACCTCCCGAAGCGTGCTTCCCTCGGTGAACACGTCGTCGAACACGAGGAGCCGCCGCCCGGCCACGCGTTCGGGATGCGGAACCAGGAGCGTCGGGCGCAGCTCGCGCACGGCGTAGGTCCGGCGAGCCGCAGCGCCCCGCCCGCTCATCCGCCCGGTTTCCGCCGTACGCACGACGACCGGGGGCCGGCCGGTTTCAAACGGCCAGATGGGCGCGCCAACCGAAGCGGCGACGCGCATGATCTCGGCGATGTGATCCCAAGTCCGCCGCGCGCCAGGACCCACATAGGTGGGTGCGCCCACGATGAGGTCGTACTCCTCGAACCAGGGCAGGTGATCGTCGAGGAAGCCGGCCAATAGGCGACCGAACACTGACGCCCATCCTCGGTTGCCTTCGATCTTGTAGGCGCGCAAGGCGCGCCGCATCTCATCGGTGTGGGCGCCGACGGCCCAGACGGCCGAGAACTGGCGGTCCTCTCGTCCGCACCAGACGTTGACGCAGATACCGCCCGCGGGGAGGCGTTGATCACACACGCCGCAACGCTCGCCAGGGCGGTCAGGCAGATTTCCGGCGGCGCATCGATGACATACGGCCACGCCCAGCTCTTTCCGCCATGGGCACCGGCCACAGGCGCCGAACCCGGCGGGTCTGGGGTCGATGCTCTCCACGCTGTCCAGTAGACACTCGACCACCGCCCCAGTATTGCCGCAAGGTGTGACAATGCCGCTTGCCTCGGCCCGCATGGGGCCCCTGCCCCCCGCCCGCCCGTCACACCCCGGCCCAATGCCTGCCCGGGCGTCGGCCCCCTTTCTCTTCCCCCAATGACCGTTTCGTGCGTCGGGAGGGCTGATTCGCCGCTGATTCGGCGAAATCGCAGCCGTTCGGACGCAGCAAAACCTGGACTACCACCACGCCCGGCCGTCATTCCCACTCAGGCGGCAGGGAAGGTGGAGGTGCGGTATGCGACAGCGGCGATCAGGGCGAGGAGGATGACCAGCAGTGCGGCCGCCTGCCGCCAGGCCCGCCATCGCACGTTGGGCACCGCGGCCATGGCCCACGCGGCCAACGCGCCCGTGACCATCCCGCCGAAGTGGCCCCGCCAGTCGATGATCGGTGATGCGA
>CAXMLU010000596.1:0-2149 GCA_964194255.1 uncultured bacterium | reverse complement strand
CCAGCCAGTAGCCCTTCCCGGTTGGGGTGGCGGCCATCCCCACGATCGGCTTCTTCAACGTGATGCTTCCGGTCGAGCCGTAGAAGGTCGCGTCGCCGTACGGCATTACCTGGCCAGTGGCATCGAGCATCCAATAGCCACCTTCTGATGTGGTCGGCTCTATGTGGACCACGCCGGCGACGGTCTGCTTGTCGTTCGCCCCCCCGTGGTATTGGAGTGCCCCGAAGGAGTAGACGCTGCCGCTGCTGGAGACCGTCCAGTACCCCTGAAAAGCCGGCCTCGGGACTGCGGGAATGGATACCTGAGAGGGAGGTGGCGACGGTTGCGAGACCACGGTGCCTCCGTACAATGCAAAGGATTGCGGCGACGAGACGATCACGCCGCCTTGGGCGTGGGTCGGAGTCAGGCCCATATCGATCAGGATGTTCATCGTTGCTTGCTGCATCACCACGTTGGCTGCCTGAAACTGTCCGTTGTTGTTGTGGTCGTTCGATAGCCCCCAGCTCCACTGCACCGAGCCGGTCGACAACACCCACGCACCACTAGCGGTTTGGTAGAGCGTCACGTGATGAGTCGCGGTCATTCCCACGCCGTGCACGATGACCGAGTAGTCGCCCACTGCGTCCGGCTGCAGTTCGCTCACATTGCTCACCACCGAGGTGGAAAGGGCAAGCTCGTTGCTGGGCAGAGGCAGGTTGTCGATCTTTACCTCGTCCCACTCGTAGCCGAGCGTCCCGGCGGGCATGGTCAGCACCTGACCGGGACGAAGCTGCGCGGCCGGGGTGTTGCGCAGGAACGGGGACTGGCCTTCTCGAGCGGTGAACTGCACCGCATCCTCACGCATCGCGTCGTTGACGGTGGAGAGCTGGCCGGTCAGCGCGTTCTCTGGCCTACCGCCGTCGTTGGGAGGACTCCAACGACGATCCCTCCACGTGCCCGTCCAAGTGAGGGAAGGATTGATGTCGGCATTGGCCAGCGTTTCCTTGTAGCAGACGATGGTGCGATAGGGCTGTGCGGTGGCGTCGATGCTGGGCTGCGGGTCGACCTTCCAGTAGAACTCGCCGCCCGTGAGATTGGCCCAACTGATGCCATTCGCAATGGCATATTCGAAGGCGGTCCGCTGATTGGTGCTCACATATTCCATATGACCGGCGGTCATGACTACCCTGTGGCCGACAGCGATGGCCGGATTCGCCTCGAGGTCCAACTGGCTGACGTATTGGAAGTCGAAGCCATTGGCGGTGAGCCAGTTCAGCAGCGGGAGCTCAGTATTGGTCGGGTCGCTGGCGCTGACGATAAGCGGGCGGTTGTAGCTGACGCGGAACTCGCGTCCTTTCAGCGGGTCGCCGGCGAAGTTGTCGCCCTTGTACAACGAGCCGCCCCCGTAGGTGTTGTACGCCTGCCACGTGGCATCACTGGTAACCACCAAAAGGGGCGCGTGGCATTCGTCGCAGCGGACGAGAAACCAGATGGCGGCATTAGGAAGGAGGCTCGGGGTCAGGACCAGCCGATAGAGCCCCGAGGGTGCCGCAGCCGGAATGTTCCATGACGCCGACACGGACCAGTTCCCGCAGTCTGCCGAACCTTCCGGAAGCTTGAGGCAGGCCGGCTGGGAGGTGTTGGTGACGGAGAGGCCGGCCACCGCTTGGCCGGTCTGACCGTTCGTCCCCATCTGGTAAACCTCAGCCGAAGACACCAAGCCTGAGATGCTGAATGTCGCCGTCTGGCCGTGCTCCCAGCTCATGCTTCGGGGGAACCCCACTGCGTCCCCTGCCTGGGTCGCGCCTATTCCGACAGGTACCAGCATGGCCACGGCGATCACTTCGACCAGGCCGCGGCGCAGACGAAGTAGCAGCACGCGAGCACCCCTAGCGAGTATCGAATGACCCCTTTTTGCCTTCGCCGTATGCGATTGAGCACCACAAGCGGCCGGCGTGTTGGCCCGACCCGAGGGCCGCGACGGTGATTGCAACCAGCGGCACCGATTCATTGGGACAGCGCGGGGTAGAAGGCGCAGCCGGCGAGGCTTGCCCGGAGCCGCTCCACATCCACCAGCATTGTGTCGATCACCGCTAGAAGTACGGCTGAGGACTCTGTTCGGGTGACATCGGCTCTGACGGCCGAAGTTGAGTCCCGACGAGTGGTGTAT
>CAXMLU010000595.1:0-5558 GCA_964194255.1 uncultured bacterium | reverse complement strand
TGGGGGTTGATTAGGTAGGGGTAGAGCTCTCGGGCGACGTAGCGTTTGAGGCAGCGGATGATCTCTCGTTTGGAGCGTCCCTCTTTGGTGCGCCGCTGACTCATCCGGTTCTCCTTTGATGTAGGTGCGGTAAGCGTCTCAGGCGAAGTGAGCCTGGGACAGTCTGCAGATCGCAAATCATCCTGGCGGTGGAAGCGAATCATCCTGGCGGTGGACCTCGCCACGCCGCCTCCGATCGGACCATCCCGATGCCACACCAAAGACGCGATCGGCCCAGCGATCGAACCCCATGGCCCACTGCAGTGGACGCAGACTTGCCGTTCGGTGGAGGTCACAGTCCCCCCAAGGGCGGATCTCCGGCGGGCGTTTCTGGTGCGTATTCGACACATCGGTGACCGCCCAGCGCCGATCTGCTGATCCTTCGGCGGAGGTGCCCCCGCCTGGGCGCGTTGAACGCCCTGGACTCGGGGAGCGGCTCGTGCGGGTTGACGCTTGTCCCGGCGATCCCGAGAGTGGGTGTCACCGAGCTCGTCGGGATAGCGGGTTGGGTCCGTGCGCGACAAGATCGCGCATGTGATCGACGACTATCTGGCCCGCTTGGGACTCGAGCGCGAAGTCCCGTCGGCCGACGCGCTTCAAAAGCTGCATCGTGCACACGTTGAGCGGGTTCCCTACGAGACGGTGTGGATCCACATGGGGGAGCGTTACAGCTGTTCGGCCGAGGAGTCCCTAGCCCGTATCGCACGGACGAGTCGAGGCGGCTACTGCTTCCATCTGAACGGCGCATTCAGCGAGTTGCTTGCCGCGCTCGGCTACGAGGTGGTTCGACACGTGGGCGGCGTGCACGGGCCGGACGGCCCGAGCGAGAGTGCCATGACGAACCACCTCGTGCTTACGGTTCACGGGCTGCCGTCTCGGGACAACCCGACGGGCGCCTGGTACGTGGATGTCGGGCTGGGCGACGCATTGTACGACCCGTTGCCGCTGCGATCGGGGGTATACGAGCAGCCGCCGTTCTGGCTGGAGCTGACCGAGACGCCGGGCGGTGTCGGGGACTGGCACCTAACCCACGATCCGAAAGGTTCGTTCCCCGGTATGGCGTGGCGGTCGGCACCGACCGATCTCGCCGTGTTCGCGGCGACGAACACGGAGTTGTCGACGTCTCCGGAGTCCGGCTTCGTCAAGATCCTCAGCGTGCAGCGGCGCAGTGCGGCGGCGGTCGACATCCTCCGAGGTCTGCTGCTGCTACGGGTGGGTGAGGGTGCTCAGGTGCGCACCCTCGAATCGGGTGAGGAAATGGCCGAAGTGCTGCGCAACGTCTTCGGGTTCGACCTCGACGAGTTCACCGCCGATGCGCTGGACGCGCTCTGGGAGCGGATACAGGCCGCACACGTCGCCTGGGAGGCCACGAGGCCAGACGGCAACGGAGCCCATACCTAGTCGCCGGTCGTCTATCACCCGACGCCAGGTGACGATGGTCAGCACCTTGGGCCCGGATGGTGCGATGATCGGACTTGACGTTCGATCTCAAGGACCGGCCCTTCGGGGCGATCCGACTCGATCGGCTGCAGAGTGACGGAACGGAGATCCGAGAGGCTGTCGTGATGTTCTTGGAACTACCTGCGGTCAGCACCGAGCAGTACGACAAGCTCAACGAAGCGATGGGGACGACCCGACCGGAGAACGAAAGCGATGGTCTCTTGTTCTATGTCTGTGCGTCGACGAGCGACGGTCTGCTCATCTGCGACATCTGGCGCTCGCGGGAGGAACTTGACGACTTCGTCGCCAGCCGACCCCGCCCAGCGGCCGCGCCGTTAGGCCTACCGGAAGGTCCGCCACCCCGCCTGGGAGAGCCCGCACACCGCGACAGCACTTCTCACCGTCGAACCGGGTGGCGCGACGCGCTGGCGCTTCTAGAGCACAATCTCGGCCCGTGATCATCAGGGCGGCCAACGGGCTCGACTGGCCCAGGATCTACCCTTTCTTCCGCTCGATCGTCGCGGCGGGCGAGACCTACGCCTATCCGGAGAACCTTTCGCTGGATGACGCCCGACCGTGGTGGATGGAAGAGCCGCCGGGCCGAACTGTGATCGATGGCGATGCCGTGCTCGGATCAGCCAAGATGGGCCCGAACGGGCCCGGGCGAGGCTCGCACGTCCCTACGGCCAGCTTCATGGTGGATCCTACGCACCAAGGTTAAGGAGCGGGTTCGGCGCTCGGACGGCACATGATCGAATGGGCTCGCGACGCTGGATACCGGAGTATCCAATTCAACGCCGTGGTGGAGACCAACCGCGCCGCTGCCCGCCGGTGGCAGTCACTCGAATTCCGGATCCTCGCGACGGTCCCCGAGGCCTTCGACCATCCCCACCACGGACTGGTCGGGCTGCACGTGATGTACCGACGTCTCTAGGGCGTGAGCCCGCATCTCGTCAGCTGTCCAGGCGCTCCGCCAGGCGGACGGTCACACGGTCACCGGCTTGCTTCGAGATCAGCCTGCGCAGGTCGGACTTGATGGGGAGCTTGTGCGTGCCGTCGCCCAACGCCATGAACGAGCTGCGGAAGGGATGACCATCGACCGTGCCTCTGACCTTGACGAGACCACGCGTACCGAAGAACTCGGCTGAACCCGGCATGACCACGAACGTCCAGCCGCCCCTGTTCGGGCTCTTCTGCAGCGTCGCACTGAACTGCTTGTTCAAGATGGTCATCGGTCTCTCCAGCTCGGCTTCATCGTGAGGTATGACGCAGGAGGCACGTGGGAATCATCGGGAAATCGTCGTGCGCGTCGTGGCGTTTGAACCAGGGGCCGTGCTCCTTGCGGCCGAGCGGCGCCCGATCGAGCCACTCGTACGACCCAACCGGACGTCGTCGCCGCGGGAGTTAGCGAGGCCTTACCGTCCTCCGTCACGAAGACATGCTCCTAATCCATGCGTATGGAGGGCAGCACCTGGCGACGCGCCATTCTTTGCGGGTTCCTGCGGCGTCGCTGGCCATGGCCGTTCCTCCTTTCCTCGTCTCCGTCGACGTGTGCCGACGCTACCCGGAATGGCCAGCGGTGATCATGGCTCCGACGGACCTTCGAGCGACTGAGTATCGTCGGGTCGGGATGGCGATCAACGCGCTGCCGATTGACTGGGAGGGGTTCAACCGGGACGGTTACGTGCGGCTCGGACGCCTCCTGGCTGGCGACGACTTCAGTCGGCTGCAGGACCGGATCGACTCGATCATGCTGGGCCACGCTGATGTGGAGTACGACCGGCTGATGATGCAGCTCGATTCAAGCAGCGGGGACTACCGCGACCTCGGCGAGCAGACGCTCGGCTTCAAGGGCCCATCGCTCGCGTACCGCAAGATCGAGGGTCTGGAGATTGACCCGCTCTTCCGAGCATGGGTCCAGCATCCCGTGGCCGCGGAGATCTGCGGCCGCGTGTATGGCGAGGGCGTGCCGGTTGCGACGTTCAGGTCAATGTTTATGAACAACCCGCCGAGGCTGGCACCGTGTTGCCCTGGCACCAGGACCGTTGGGCGTGGCTCGACCGCGATCCGCTGATCACGGTCTACACGGCGCTCGATGCCGCCACCGAAGCCAACGGATGCGTTCGAGTTATCGCTGGTAGCCATCACTCGCTGGTGAACCCGCGGGATCCTTCGTCGTTCCTCGAAGCGGCCCACTACGCAACGCACTGCCCGCCCGATCGGGAGGTGGCCCTCGATCTCGAGCTCGGCGAGGTCGTCCTTTTGCACAACTGGCTCATTCACCGTTCCGGCGTGAACCGCGGCACCACACCCAGGCGTGCCTTCAGCGTCTGCTACATGGATGCCCGCACTGTCGACGTCTTGGGCCGCACCTATCCCGTCGTGTTTGATGGCAAGGGGCGGTCGACCGGTCTCGATGAGCAGACACCGGCAACCATCAAAGCGTGACTTCAACCTCGGTCGTTATCGCTCGCTCCGATGAAGAACGGGCTTGACGTCCTCAATCGGCGTACCATCGAGCGCCGCGAGATCCCGGACTCGGACCAGGATGTTGTCGATCGCAACCATAACCACCCGATGCAACCCAACCGGGTTCGGCCGATCAGGAGAACGGGTGCTGAACACTCCCCGCTCGGCGCTGGTCGGATCTCCACGCGGATGCGTGACCAGCACGTCACGACGGGCGCGGTCAAGCCAGGTCAGGACGATGATCTCAGCGCCGACCTCGAAATCGCGAATCCCTTCACCGATGTCGGGATTGAAGACGAGCCAAGCCTCTGGCGATCCTTCGTGGCCTTGCTTTGGAGCGCCGGCCCGGTCCCTAAGTGGAGACTCAACTCGCCCTATCGGCTGCACAACATACGACGAGGTCATCGGCTATTGAGCCTCCTCGTCGACAAGACTACTGCGACGGTCGCGGTGGCGATCCGAGGGCCGATCCCGACCCCCCGGAAGCCTCGCTGTCGCATCCCCTGAAAAAGCGGTCAGAGGATGGCCGGTTTGGCCGGTCATGATAGAGGGATGACAACAGCGCGCGAAGTCGAGAGCAGGGAGCGGGCCGACCTGATCGAGACCCTCGACAAGCATCGAGGGTTCCTGCGCCAGACCGTCCGGGATCTCAGCGACGAGCAGGCGGCGCGGCGCACGACGACCAGTGAGCTGTGTCTTGGCGGGTTGATCAAGCACGTGGCCCTGGTCGAGCAAGGCTGGGTCGATTTCATCGAAAAGGGACCGGTCGCCGTCGGGTCGGCCGACCAGGCGGCCCTGGAAGAGCACGCCGCCGGCTTCCGCATGGCGGCGGGCGAGACGCTGGAGGGGCTGTTAGACGGTTACGAGAAGGTGGGCCGCCGCACCGACGACCTGGTGGCCCTGCGCTCGCTTGACGCCTCGCATCCGCTGCCGTCGGCCCCGTGGTTCGAGGCGGGAGCACGGTGGTCGGCTCGCCGGGCGCTGTTGCACATCATCGCCGAGACGTCCCAGCACGCCGGCCACGCCGACATCCTCCGCGAGTCCCTCGATGGCGCCAAGACCATGGGCTGATCGTCAGCGGCGCGTAGGCGATTTCCGGTTCCTGCGGAACAGGCGGGTCTCGACCTGCGGGCGGTTCTTCCCAACTCGCCTGAGGAACGACCGTCGGGTGACCCCAACGCGTTGGAGCAGGCGGCCGTGGTCCACCGCGACCACGATGCTCGCGGCGATCACGAGCCGCCTCCAGACGAGACGGGCGATTCGATGAATCGGCCCGGGGAACCGGTCGAGGTAAGTAGGCAGTGTCTGGCAGTGGAACTCGACATGGACGACCTCGTTGTCGTGGATACGGGCGAACACGTCGTGAGGGGCAGGATCGTCGATGCCATCGCGCAGCGATGAGTAGTAGGGCAGGGCGATCACCTCGGCGACGACCAACACCAGCACCTCGGTCCGGAGGAATGAAGCCGTCTGACCAGCACGAAGACCTGGTCTGACCAGTGGCGGGTTCGGAGCGGTACGCGAAGTTCGCGCAAGATTAGGGCGAGGAGCCGGGCGTGTTCCTGCTCCTCGGCGACAAAGCGCTCAAGCGAGTCGATGTAGTCCTGATC